>JABMQQ010000233.1 GCA_013202495.1 Fidelibacterota bacterium
AGGCGAGGGAGTGTAACGACGCTCAGCCAATCCTGGCTTAGAAGTCGATGACTTTTGGTTTTGAGCGATTACCGTGAACATCACAACTCTGGGATGGGACGGTTCCAGGCAAAAAGACTTCACGCTCCGGAGTACAATACTGAGTTGCTAATTTGTGGGTTTCAGAACAAACATTGGTAAACACAACTGACTCTTCAGGAACGACAAATTCCTCGCGTTCCCATTCCAGACTATCATAGACTGCCTTCATGTACTGAGCCCAAATTGGAACTCCTAATGCTGAGCCGGCCATACCATTTCCCAGGCTGATGGAGGGAGAATCCATACCAACCCAGACGGCTGTGGACAAGCGTGTCGTGAAACCAACATACCAGGCATCTGTAAAGCCAGTTGTTGTCCCTGTTTTTCCACCGGCTGGTTCATGGAAACCAAATCTGGTTCTGGCGCCAACACCGGTTCCCCTATTGGCCACAGTCTCAAGCAGGGAAAGCATGACATAGGATGTCCCGCGTCCTAAAACCTCTTTTTGATTTGGATTGTAGTTACGCAGAACGCCTCCAAATCGATCCTGAACAGACCGAATTCCCAGCGGCTGAATCCAGATACCCAAACGTGGATATACTGCATAGGCTGCTGCCATCTCTATAGGGTAAACTCCTGAAGCCCCCAGAGCCAGCGCATCACCGGGGTACAATCTGGTGGTAATGCCCATAGCTCGAGCTTTTTCAACTACTGCTGCTGGCGCTATGAGTTCCTGGATTGTTCTTACTGCAATCAAGTTGAGTGATCGTCGAATACCTTCTCGCATGGTGGTTTCGCCACCCATACTTAAATCATAATTTTTCGGCCGCCAATCCGTCGAATCATTTGTTCCCAACTTGATCACAACAGGTTGATTTAAAAGGGTCGTCGTTACAGGATATCCATTGTCTATGGCTGCCGTATAGAGGAAGGCTTTAAACGATGACCCGGGTTGACGCTTCATCTGGGTAGAGCGATTCCATTTTGATTTACTGAAATCTTTGCCACCAACCATGGCTTTTATCTCACCAGTTTCCACATCAAGAGAAATCAGTTGCGCCTGTACCGTTAACAAATCTTCAATCTGATGCGTCATTTCAACCGAATCAGATATCATTAAGCGAACTGTATCAACCGTGAGGTCAATATTGTGTTTTTCTAGAATATTGGCCAAGGCCTTTGAATTCTCATCCATCATGCGGGCATCAAAAATGGTCTGGATTCGTTCTAGCTCTTTCGCTACAACTTCATTGGCGATGGTCTGCAAACGCGTGTCAAGAGTGGTGTAAATCGTCAGACCATCCCGGTAAAGATCCACACCCATTTCATCATCTTCTTTTTCAAGCTGGCGACGCACAAACTCACCAAAGTGAGGTGCCACATTGCCAACATCTACGCTATCGGGGACATAGGTTTCAACTGGAAGCCCTTTGAAATAATTCCTTTCAACGGCATTAATAGCTTTCTCTCTAAACATACTATTGATGACCACATTGCGTATGTGCCTGGATCTATCGGGGTGAGTAATTGGGGAATAGTAAGCTGGAGCACGGAGCATGCCGATAAGTATGGCACCTTCATCCAGAGTGAGGTTCTCAACCCGTTTGTGAAAATATTTAGTAGCCGCAGCCTGTAGTCCATAGGTCCCATGTCCGAAATAAACCGTATTCAGATACATGGTCAGAATTTCTTCTTTGGTAAAAGTGTGCTCAATCTGAACCGCAGTTACCAACTCCCTAAGCTTACGCAGGTAGGTTTGCTTAAATCCTATGCGGGCGTATAAACTTCGGGCCAATTGCTGGGTCAGTGAGGAAGAGCCACCATGAATTTCACCCGTTACCATGTTCAAGGCCAGGTTATAAACGGTGCGGAACAAATTCATACCCCAATGGCTGTAGAAACGCTGATCCTCCGTCACAATGAGCGCTTTTTTAACATGAGGTGGAATTTCATTGGATTTAACCAATGTCCTCTGTGTGGTAAACAGCTCCTGGATAACCTGATCGTCAGAGGAAACAATGCGGGTGATCAGATCAGGATCATAACGTTCCAATTCATCCAGGGAAGGCAGATCCTTTGACAAAAAGAAGAGCCATGTGAAAATGCCTACTACAAAGGCCAGCGACACGATTGAGGCAATATACAACCTGTGTTTAAATTTCTGTCGACTACCTCTGGCTTGGAACTGTTTCATCATATCTTACAATTATAAACTTATATGTCTGTCTTGTTCATACGTTTTTGAATCAAATAAGTAATATTTCATGGTTTTCCAGGGTAATTGGCATCATAGTGGGTGATCTCTGCCAAAGATTCTAAACGGCTAAGACGAGATCACCTTGTTCAAGCGCCAAAAACAGCATATTGCACAACCCCACTCAATCACTATATTTTTTGCTCCACCGCGAGAATAGTTGTTTTAGTAGATAATCAGCAATGAGTGAATAGTATTATAGGGAATTCCCTGCATGTATACATTTAGAAAATATGATCACGACAAAGACATTGAAGCTGCCCGAAGAATCTGGCGTGAAGTCCAATGGATTGATGATAGTTCTGATGAAAAATTACTGGATGCTTTTCTCGGAGGGGGAAGAGCTTTGGTTGCCGACCTGAATGGGAGTGCTGAATGTCTGGTTACTGCCAATGCGGGTAAAATAAAGTATTTGAACGAGGAATTATCACTTTCTGTCGTGACTTCCGTTACCACCAGCCGGATAGCCCGCAAGCAAGGTCTGGCAAAAAAACTGACAGCCCAACTCATCGCCGAGGAAGCTGAAGCGGGTGCAATTGTATCGACCCTGGGAATTTTTGAGCAGGGATTTTATGATCAATTGGGATATGGAAGCGGCTGTTATGAGCATTGGATGAGCTTTGATCCAGCCGACATTACCATTGATAGCAAAATCAGACCTCCGCTGCGTCTAAAAGAAGATGACTGGAAAAAAATTCATCAGGCACTTCAAAACCGAAAAACCCATCATGGTGGCGTCACGATATACCCGGAGTGTTTTGTTGAGGCCGAGTTAGCCTGGTTAAAGAAGGGTTTTGGTCTGGGTTATGCGGACGGACCCAAGGGCGAATTGACCCACTTCTTTTGGGGAACCAGTAAGGGTGAGCATGGTCCTGTCGTCATACATATTCTGTCATATCAAACAACGGAACAATTCATTGAATTGATGGCTTTGATTAAGTCACTGGGTGATCAAATTCGACTCGTCAAAATGAGAGAACCTGCTGGAATACAACTTCAGGATCTAATCCGAAACCCTTTCAGGTCAAGGATAGTAACAGAGAAATCCAAGTTTGAGCATATCAATAGAGCCTCGGCCTACTGGCAGACCAGAATCTGCAACCTGGAAGCGTGTATTGAAGCTACACATTTGAATTCAAGGTCTTTGAGATTCAATTTGGACCTCAGCGACCCCCTGGAAAAACTCATTGATCCAGAAATGACCTGGCGGGGATGCGCAGGGAAATACACAGTTGAACTAGGGTCAATATCTAGTGCAACGGTAGGATTTGACAAAGCATTACCGACCCTGATCGCTGATATCGGTACATTTACCCGATTGTGGCTGGGGGTTAAACCGGCAACCGGTTTATCAGCTACTGGCAATTTGAGTGCTCCAGAATCGCTTCTTAAGGATCTGGATGAAGTGCTCTGTCTTCCCAATCCGCATCCAGACTGGGATTATTAAGCAGGAAAAATACAGTATAAAACCCGTGTGCAGAACTCATGGTTGCACCCATCTGGTTAGCAACTATATTTTTGGTACAATTCAGATTTTGAGAACAAATGGGAGCTCGATGATGCAACGTAAATATTTGCCTCTAAGTATAATCATGCTAGCAATTCTGTTGAACGCCTGTAGTTCACAGAAAGTTGGTGTTTATGATGACTTAAATAAGAGTAAAATGGATAAGTCATTCGCCAAATACAGGGGTACTCCCTACAAATGGGGCGGTACTGAGCCAGGTCGTGGTGTGGATTGCTCAGGATTCACTTCAGGAGTTTATCGTGATCAGGGCATCATCATCCCCAGAACTTCCCGCATGCAATACACTGTTGGTGATGAAGTATCCAGAGATGAGCTTCAATATGGAGATCTAATATTTTTTGATACGCTGGGCAAGGGTGTCAGTCATGTTGGGGTCTATACCAAGAGCGATAAAATGATTCACGCCAGTTCAAGCGCTGGAGTAACAGAAGTTCCCATGGATACGGACTACTGGATGAAACGCTACATCGGAGCGCGACGATTGACGGGGTCAGATTACCGGTCTGGTGAGGTTGGCGGAGAGTTCCATTTGTTACCCAAGGCATATCCAATCAGAGTTCGCAGACTTATTGATATTCCCACCGCAGACGTGATTGAAAATCGATTTATCGGCCTGGATATCCAGAATGATGCTCAGGGTAACCTCAGAGTTGCCGGGGCAGTGAGTATCTTGAATCGCTGGGAATTCGGGACAGAGGTTCAGGTAAACCAATTTCTTGGTCACAATATGGATGATTTCGGATTTGAATTGCCTTTCGTAAGTACCAAGTTTCGCATCTGGGAGCAAAAAGGAAAGATACTCCCATCCCTGGCTGTTGGCGCTGAGAGCAATAGCAGGAATTGGACGGTGACTACAGACACAAACTCCGTGGAGATTGTGGAAAATCGTTGGAGCCCTCCTCGCAATGCTTACGTCGTGGCTTCATATAAATATGAGCGATTTAAAAAATTACATCTCGGTCGGGGTCGTGTAAGTGGCGGAATGGCTATGACTGATTTGTTTGCCTATCATGATAAATCAGCCCGCTATGATGGAAATGAAGACACGTTTTTCTTTCTTGGAGTTGAACAACAAATTACCCGACGTCTCATGACCACCATAGAATTTGATCATGTCTTTTTAAAAGATGTGGGGATTACCTGGAATATGGGGTTCCAGTTTGCTTTGAATAATGCCTCCAGTATTGCCTATACCTGGAGAAATGTGGGTGCCAAGGAGCGTTCATTGGAGCGCGCCATGCAGTTTAGTTATATTCTTGAATATTAGATTGGAGCCTAGTTATGCCTTTTCGCTGGAGACCTGATGGAACCTTTGTTAAGAATTTGCCCAACACACGCAGGATTATGCCATTTCTTATGCATGGCAGAACTGAATCAACGGTCTACTATGAACAACATATTGAGGTAGAAAAAGCCTGGAAGTTTGTAGAGGATTTTCAAAAAGAAACCGGGCTGAAAACCAGTATTTTACATCTGATTATCTGGAGAGCAGCTCAGATTTTTAAAGAACGCCCTGGTTTGAATAGATTTGTAACGGGTCGGCGCATTTTCCAGCGTGATGGGATTTGGATCAGTTTCTCGATGAAAAAAGAGATGAATGAAGATGCTCCAATCGTTGTGGTTAAAAAGAAAATCGATCCAGACTGGACCTTTGAAGAAACAGTTCGGCATATTCAGAGTGGCATTAAAAAGGGTCGCGAAGGTGCCAGATCAGTTTCGGACAAAGAAATGGATCTGGTATTCATGTTTCCAATGTTTATGGTTAGCTTTTTTACCTGGCTGTTGAAAACACTCAATCATTTTGGATGGTTGCCGAGGTTCATGATCCAAGCAGACGAGTTGTATGGGAGCCTGTTCATTGCGAATCTTGGCAGTATCGGTCTGCAACCAGCATATCATCACCTATATGAATGGGGTGATATCCCTATCTTTATGGCTCTGGGCACGAACGAACCCAGAATGGCTCTCGATGAGCGAGGTCGACCAGCCGTGAAAGATATGATGACGATTAAGTATAGCTTCGATGAACGAATTAATGATGGATTCTACAGCATTAAAGCTCTGGAGTTATTGAAAAATCTGGTTGAAAATCCGGAGATGGTTTTAGAAAAGGAACCGGTTAAACCGCATACCGATGAGGCTCTGGGTATTTAGTACTCATGAGATAATGACGTAAAATGAACATTGGTTTCCTACATCCTGGAGCTATGGGAATATCCCTGGCGGTCTCAGCCCAGGCAACTGGGCACCAGGCTTTTTGGTTACCAGAGGGACGAAGTGAAGAGACCAGAGCACGAGCTGCAACCCATAACCTCTCTGAATTGGATTCTCTGGCAGATTTTTGCGAAACATGCGATATAATCATCTCGGTGTGTCCCCCCCACGCAGCTGTGAAGGTTGCACATCAAACCCTTGAGTTTTCATTCAAGGGTATCTATGCCGATGTCAATGCCATATCGCCTGAGAAGACAAAATCCATACACCAATTAATGACCTCAAAAGATATTGAGTTTGTAGATGGCGGGATCATTGGGGGACCGGCCTGGGAAGCCAAGAATACCTGGCTTTATCTAGCTGGGCAGAAAGCAGCTGAAGTAGCGGCTTGCTTTCATGGGGGACTGCTGGAAACGGAACTCATGGGACCTGAAATTGGAAAAGCCTCGGCTATAAAGATGAGCTTCGCTGCATATACCAAAGGATCCACAGCCTTACTTTGTGCCATCATGGCCGCCGCCGATGAGATGGGTGTTCGTCAGGATTTGGAAAAGCAATGGTCACGCAATGGCTCTGATTTTACTGAGCGCACCCATAATCGACTCCAACGTGTTACGGCCAAGGCCTGGCGGTTCTCTGGAGAAATGGAAGAAATTGCCGCCACCCTAAAAAGTGCCGGTCAACCTCAGGGATTTCACCTGGCAGCCGGCGAAATCTTTCATCGTATC
Source organism: Fidelibacterota bacterium (assembly GCA_013202495.1). Lineage (GTDB taxonomy): Bacteria > Fidelibacterota > UBA8477 > UBA8477 > JABMPR01 > JABMPR01. The sequence goes on from JABMQQ010000233.1 coordinate 6,746, forward strand.
TCAAAATTTAAAGGTGCAGACTCAATACCTTCAGTAGAGGATGTTCTTGAAGCACTGAAACATGATTCCAAGATTTAATAACTTTAATTATCGTAACATACAGATTGTAGTATATTAGAAATACCTTTTGGGAGGTTCCGTTATGGATAGTTATTTTGCACCAGCAGAGCGCGCAACAGCAGGGCAGCTCCATACTGCACATGAAATTATTTCCCAAAGCATTGTTGTCGAAGGCTTGCTGGAAAACGCTGCTAATTCTAATGATCTGCTTCAACAGGATATCGCCATAAAGCTATTCGGAAAAGTAAGTTTCTCTTCAAGACCAGCGGACGGGACTGTTTTTACTCTCTCGCTTCCTCTTTGATGACATCATCATATGATAAATAGAGCACTGATACTGCTTATCTCGACCCTAAGTCTGCAGGCTATGGATCCTGAGTTGCCCAAAGCATACAGGTATCTCGATATTCAGGAAGTCTTCCACCAATGGCGTCACGAGGAACCAGGACAATTCATTTTCAGTGGTGGGGATTTCAATGGGGACTCCCGCTACGATGGTGCCCAGCTTGTGGTCAAGCAGGCCACCAACCAAATAGTGCTTCTCGCATTTTTACGGCAAAGTGATGGTCAATCATTTCGCTGGATTGAGTTGACAAACTTTCCAATGGAGTCAATTGAGAGTATTGGGATTCAGGTCATCAGACCTATGGAACTTGCCTTTTATAAAGATCCAAATAGTGCTGTGAAATCCAGATTCTATCTCATGACAGATGCCATCAATCTTTTTATGGATGAGGGGTTTGCTTCGGTTTTTTTCTGGGATGCTGGAGAACAGGCATTTCAACAGATCTGGGTTGCAAAATGAAGCCCCTGCTATTGCCCACTTGTTGATGTACTGAATGTCAAATCTAACTCGCAAAACCATAGTAGTTGTTTTGCTGGAGCTATGTCTGGCTTGTGTCAGTATATTCAGATTTGGCCAGGTGTTTAATGGCGATTTATATGAATTGTACTATGGCTATTTCGGGGATGTTCAGATTCCCTTTGCTGCCTACTTCCTCTTGTCAATAAATGAGGAGTCGATTCCATTTCTCAGACCATGGCTTGTGAAATTTGGAATCGTATTTCTAGTGATGACAACCTCAGAAATAGCTCAGTTTTTTGGGGTGGAGTTATTTGGTGTAACCTTTGATCCCTATGACTTACTTGCTTATGGAATGGGGGTGACTCTGGCTGTGTTGGTGGATGTAAAAATATTTGCCAGATACCTGAGCTTTTGGAAAGTTTCCGAGCCAAGCTATTCAGGATTTGAGGAGTTATGAACGAGCAACGCCTTCATCATATTTTTGCAGTTCTCCAGGCCCTATTGGTAACCTTCCTCTGGTCCACATCATTTATTATCATCAAATGGGGGTTGGCAGATATACCACCCATTACTTTTGCTGGTTTAAGATATTTCCTGGCCTTCTTGTGTTTTCTGCCCTTCATCTTCAAAAAGAAATATGTGGATGAGATCAAAGGACTCTCGATCCGACAGTGGTACAAATTGGTACTTTTGGGTTTCGTTTTTTATACCCTCACTCAGGGGACCCAGTTTTTAGGATTATCGCTATTGCCTGCTGTGAGTGTAAGTCTCATGCTAAATTTTACTCCCATTGTAGTTGCCATCATGGGAATCGTATTTATCAATGAAATTCCCAGTCGTTTACAGTGGTCTGGGGCAGTCATTTTTATCATCGGTATCATTTTTTACTTTTTCCCAATCTCATTTGAAGGAAATCAGGGTCTGGGATTGATGGTGATGGCCTTCGGAGTGTTGGCTAACTCAGGGGCAGGCATCCTTGGAAGAGATATAAATCGCCAACGCAATATCAGCCCGGTCGTCATCACCTTTATTAGTATGGGTGTTGGTTCAATCATATTACTGTTTACTGGATTTCTGTATACCGGGATTCCAACAATAAGCACTGAGAACTGGATGTATCTGATCTGGCTGGCCGTAGTGAACACCGCTTTTGCATTTACATTATGGAATCACACCCTGCGTTCTATCTCAGCCATGGAATCAAGTATCATCAATGGTACCATGTTGATCCAAATTGCTTTTCTGGCCTGGTTTTTTCTGGATGAAAAGATTACCACACAGGAAGGAATAGGAATGGGAATTGCGGCTTTGGGAGCGACACTGGTTCAGCTTAAACGCAACAAGACATGAAAATACTGTGGCAGGGTAGGAGAAGCATGAGTATTGTAGATTGGAGTTCTGTTAACTACATTCATCCACATCTAACGATTCTGAACTACTGGCTTTTTTGAATGGTGAACGTTCCTCAAGGGGAACAATTGTAGGGATGGCTTGATGCAACATAGTAATTGGCAATGTCCAAAATGTAAAAATAATGAATATGAAACCGGTCAGTTTGCAGCAACTGGTGGTGGGCTTTCAAAAATATTTGATGTCCAGAATAAAAAGTTTACCACAGTTACTTGTACGAATTGTAAGTATACAGAAATTTATAAATCCGAGACCAGCTCTCTTGGTAATATACTGGACTTGTTTACAAACTAGTTTTAAGTTCGACTTTTCAGTGATACTTAAAACTGGACATTTTAATTAATCTAATTGCTTGAGAGGAAAGCATGAGCCTAATAGATCTATTTGCCGCGGCAATCACAGTTGTTTTGTTTATTATTTTAGCCTACAAAATTTATAATAATACCAAACAGATGCGGGGTACCCTGAAGAAATCTAGGAGTGGCAAAGCCGACGACATCATGCACGAATTTATGGATCAACCAGTATTGTGGGCCAAGCTATCCAAAGGTCTTGAAGCCAGTGGCCCAGATGAAGAGCTTAGTATGACCCTCATGGTTAATGCGGCATTCCAGGGTTTTGAGGCTCAGTGCGAAGAAGCCGAGACTGGAACGCTAGATGAGAATGAGATTCTCGCGTTGGAGGAAGGTGTTCATAGAATATGCGCCATGCCTGGTGTGGCTAAATATATGGCTGACCTGAAGCCAGATTTCTCTCAGAGGCTGCTAAATATTATTGATCAAAAATCGTAGCCACATCTCTATTTTATATCTGCACAGATTGTCCCAATTTATTAAAACCTTAAACAGCTTTACACTCTAAAAATAAAACAGCATGAGTATTGATTTAAGCAAAGTATTTGATCTCAATAAAAACATATTTATTGAGGCTTGTGCCGGTGCTGGGAAGACCTGGCTGCTTTCAAAACGCTACTCCACGATCATGAATGATTTTGCGAGGCAGCATGAAACTTCGCTTTCAAAGAAAGATGCTTCAAATATTCTGGTTATCACCTTTACCCGCAAAGCCGCAGCAGAAATGGCTGGACGCATTTATGAAGACTTGAATAAGCTGCTCAATGACGAAGCTCTGGACAATGTAGATCCTGATTTTGGTTCCTTTCTGCGATCTGCTTCCGAAAATACCAAAATGCATTTGCGTTCCACATTTTCCAAAAATGCCATTTCAACCATCGATTCATTTTGTGCTCAAATCCTAAGAGAACAGGCGGAGCGGCTGGATATTGATCCTGAATTCAGAATTCAAGATGAAGCTGACACACAACGCATGGAGTTGGAAACCTGGGAGAAATACTTGGGGGATTGCAGTCGTAATGGTGACGAAGATTTAAAGATTCTACTGGATCATCTTTCTGTGCGGCACATAAGCGAGTATGTGAAAAAGTTTCAGTCCAATGCCCAATTGATGGTGGGATGGTTGGAACACCACAGTAGCACATCTCCTGAGGATCTCCAGTCTGAATTCAAATTGAGGCACCCTTTGCCAGATGCTCTGGCGGAGATTGAGCCAGCCCTCATTCACTTGCTGGATGGTCTTCCGACAGCTGATGAGATGTTGGATAGCAATCATTCCCAGTATCAGTCACTCCGAGATCTCCTGGAACTTCTGAGCAATCCCATTGAAGATGATTATCGCTACAGTCAAGAGCTCATAGAGTATGTGCGTCGTATCGCCTTAACCAAAGACCGCAAAAATTATTTGAAGCGACCTTCCGTTCCATCAAATGTCTGGCCAGAGGATTTTAAGGACGAGATCAGGGCTCGTTTAAGAGACTTTAAGGATAAGGCTGAACAGCTGTTCCCCTATGAAACCCTGATGCATGAGATCCCCAGCGTGTGGGATATAGAAGCCTGTCTGGTAAATCACCATTTTGCAAAATTCTTTCAAGGCTATTGGGGTGCTCTGAATCAACGCCTGAAGCGTGAAGGCATATTGAGCTTTAACGAAGTCATGCTGAAAACCAGAGAAATTCTCAGGGATGAGCAGATAGCTGCACTTTATGGTCAACGATATCAGCACATCTTGTTTGATGAGTTCCAGGACACCAATGATGTGCGTTGGGATATTGTAAGACTCATCGCAGAATCTGGCCAGGGTGTCCTTCGCAATCAGGGTCTCTTTATAGTGGGGGATACCAAGCAGTCCATCTATCGATTCAACCAGGCCGATGTCCAAGTCATGAATCGAGTGAGGAATATCATTGATAAGGGTGATGGGTGGGTTCTTACTGCCGACGAAACCTATCGTTCATCTCAAAAATATGTGAGCGGAGTTATCAACCCATTGATCAGTTCAGCCTTCCCTGGTGAAGAGGATCGTGACAAGGTAGAATTATATGAGACTGTCTTTAGGCCAACTAATGCAGCTAAAAGCACATTAAAAGATGACGGTTATATAGATATATCCCGTTGTACTGTCAGTGTTGTGCTGGATGATGAAGCATCCAGAGGCTCGGCAGTCGATATATACAAGACAGCTGATCTGACTCTGGATTGGCTGGATTGGGTAAAACAAAATAAGCTGGAGCCTGAGAGCGGACCTTCGGTTGGCATTCTATTGAGATCGTTCACACCCATTCTGGATTACATTCGCATTTTCACCAGCAAGGGTATAGAGTTTGAAGTTTTATCGAGTAAAGGTTTGTTTGAACAACAAGAGAGCTATGACATCTACCATTTGATTAGCGTATTGGTCAATCTACTTGATGACCAGGCTCTAGTGGGAATTTTACGCAGTCCATTCTTTGTGATGAAGGATGAGGATATTCAACGCTTAAAAGATGTAGCCAAAGATCGCACCAGCTCCGGCTGGGTCTGGAATGGATTAAAACAGTTGCATCCAGAAATATGTGATACTCTGAGAGACTGGCAACAGGCCAGTGCCCGGGAGCCCCTGGATCGGCTCATAGAGAAAATTATCTCTGAAGACGAAAGACGACTGTCCTGGATATCTGAAACAGGTGGGGTGCTACGTTTGGCAAATCTGGATCGAATTATTCTCATGGTGCATCAGCTTTCGCTCGATGGTCTGGGTATCAGAGAAATTCATGAATACTTCAAATTCCAGATTCAACATGGTGATGCCTCACAGGCCGAACTTCCAGGAGCGGCCAGGGTTCAAATTTTAACGATACACAAGGCTAAGGGACTGGAATATCCTGTGGTCCTTTTACCTGGCCTGCAATCACCCATACCCTCAGATAGAAGCGGTGTGTTTATTGGTCGTCATGAGGGTGACTGGCAGGCCGGTATTACTTTGGACTCAAAAAGAGCCAGTCACAAAACATGGATGCATGAGCAGATTAAGGAGCAAACCAAGGCTGAAGAAGAGGCCGAAGATAAAAGACTGTTCTATGTTGCTGTGACCCGAGCCAAGTTCGGCGTTGGTTTTATTGCCAAAATCAAACCAGACATAAAAGCGCCTGCCACTTCCCGCTGGGGCAGATATCTGCAACCCGTCTTCGACCTGGAGCTAGATAAGGATTTGGCTCTTAACGATCCCCATGCATTGCAAAAGGAATGGCAGGCCAGATCAACGGCATCTGTGACTTACGATCTGACCGCAGGGTCGGATATTCTGCTTTCCGAAGCTGGGCGATCCGTTTCTACGGCAGCTGATATCACTCAAATAGATCCAGTCATGCAGTCCCTGGTTTATAGTGAAATTTCTCCTCACACCATCATGAAGTGGATGGATAAAAAGAAATATGCTGGAGCTGATGAAGGTCAACTGGGTGATGATCTGGACCTGGAAACAGCACCTAAAACTTTTGGATTACTCCTGCACCGAGCGATGGAAATGGAATGGTTTATTCCAGAAAACTATGTGGACCAGATTCGACTTTTTCTTGAAGACGGCAATGTGATTGAAGCTGAAACTCAGAATCAATTTATTGAGGATCTTACAGACTGTCTTGAGATATACCGTAAGAGTCAGTTGGCGCAAAAGATATCAAGTCTTGATCCAATCAATAAATTACCAGAGTTACCTGTCTTTGGATTCCTGAAGAACAACACCCATATTTTTAAGGTTTCAGGTATTATTGATCTGCTATATCAAAGTGGAGATGAGTGGATTGTTCTCGATTACAAAACAGATAAAGAAGTTCCCCATGTGGACCAGTTGAAGCAGCATGCCTATTGGTACCAGATTCAGACCTATCTGTGGATGCTTAAGTATTTGTATGGGATAGAGGCACGTGGAGAACTTTATTTTAATCGTTTTGATACACTGATTCCTATAGCCTTTGATGAGGATCGATACTTTGCCAGTCTGGCTACCTATGAACATGGACGAGGTTTAAAACCAGTATTGCCTGGTGCTCAAGACATAAACCCCAGCTTGACCAAAGTTTTAGAGCGTCAGGATGATCTGGCAGAAATGCTCATCATAGAGCCAACAAAAAATAGTGGCGAGTTGTTAGCTCAATCACTGGCGAAGGCTGGACTCAATCACCCCAGACTGCAAATTATGACACTGGGTGAAGTTCGCAAAATGACCGAGCCTGCTGGTCGCAGACTGACACCTTATCTGACACGTTTAGGTATTGCTCAACTCTCTGGGAAACGGTTGCAATGGGGTGTAGTCAATCGTCTGGCCGAAGCTTTCTATAAAGCGACTGGGGGTGAGGGTGTCGTGGATGGGAAACAGGAACTTTTTGCTGAATTTTTAGGGTGGTGTGAGAAGCAATCCATACAGACTCCTGGTCAAAATTCTGATTTAAAGCATCTTCCTAGTTCCAGGAAGATCATAGTGAACTCAATCCATTCCACATCTCCTTCGGATTATGATTTCTTAAAAGCGCTTGCTGATGATCATGACCTCATATTTTTTGATCCTCTCAGAGATAGCCAGCCAGTATCAGGATTTGATATGTCCATTGAGGCTTGGATGTCTCAGGAGGAAATGCCCTCCAAGGATAAGCGTCATAGCTACACACCCTGCTTTTCCATTTATGAAGAAGCGGTCCTGGTGGGAGATCAGATTAGACAACTGATCAAGGACAATGTGGCACCAGCCGACATCCGGATTGCTGTCTCCTCCATGGAACGCTATGTCCCGGCCATTAAGAGGGTCTTTGACCAACAGGGTATTTCGGTGCGTCTGAGTAAACGTGAACCCGTTATGGAAAGACCAGTCACCCAACTGGCTTTCGCACTTATTCAGGGGCGACTCCGGCAGCAGGTTTCCTGGGATATGGCCATGTCTGTCTGGCTCCACCCCCTGGTCATTCCCAGTGGGGCAGATGGCTATGCGAGATTAAAACTTGATATTGAAATGCGAAAGCTTGGGGTCACCCAGGTGAGTGAAACTCTTCCGGAGCTGGTCACACATCCCAAACTCCAAGAAACAGCGAAAGAACTGCTTCATTTTCTATCTGAGACCTGGCACACAGGACAGCCCCTGGGTTTAGTGGACGCTGCTGACTGGTTGGTCGAGATACTTAAGAATTTCCAGTTTGCCCATCGTTTGGATGCCGGTAGTGTAGCCTCCAAATCCTATACCTCATTGAAGAATGCCATTCTCGGTTTAAGTAAGGATTGGAAGAGATATTTAAGTCGCAAGGGGAGTCTTGCTGATCTGAATCGAGAATTGAGAGAGCGTTTGCGGGGAGTGGAAGTGGCCTCATCCAGCCAGGGTTTTGGTATTGATGTCATCTCCCTGTTGGATACATTGAATCTGAAGTCTGGTCATCTATTTGTCATGGGTCTTACGGAGGGACAATTCCCCCTGACCATGAATACGAATCCGTATTTAAAGGCTGCTTCTCTCAACCCCTGGTTTCTCAATCTATATTTATTCAAGCAGTGGCTCAGTTTCCCCAGTGGTCAACTTCACCTCTCTGCACCGTCAAGGAATGCTGATGGAGCAGTGCTCCAGGAAAGTACCTTCTGTCAATATTTAGAGAAATTGGAATATCCAACTCTCACTACCCTGACACAGGACCAACAATACATTCAACTCTCAGGAAAGCGCTTCGCGACACCAAATTCTCAACGTCGAATTCGACACAATCAGTTGCAGCAAACCACAGGTCAAGGGGCGTGGCAGGGAAAACTGTACGATCATGATATCAGTGAATTTGATCATATCTCGGCTTCAGCGTTTGACGAACTGATTAAATGTCCACAACGATATTGGTATAGTCGCAAACTTCGATTGGAAGCTGCTGAAACCAATATTGCAGAACGTGAGGAAATTGAAGTGGGCAATCTGGTCCACAAGGTTCTGGAGCGCTTTGGACGAGATGGTGGCTTTTTATTGGCCAATGATAATTTCCCTGCAGCCCTTCAAAAATTAGAGGAGATCGCCACCGCACTGTTGCATGAAAAGGAAATCGATCTTGATGCTGATCTGCTCCATAATAAATGGGGTGAGTTATATTTCAGAAACTTCCAGGATGTAGAACAAAACCTGATTGCTGCCATGCTGAAAATGGAGCTTGATGTGTTACCGGTATTCCGTGATGTTGGACTCCATGAGCAAGCATTTGGGGATGCTGAGGATGAGCAATCCTGGCCTGCATATAAAATTGAAGGGAACTCCATAAAACTATCCCTCCTGGGAAAAATTGATCGTGTTCTGGTGTCTGGAAAGCATGTCTGGGCAACTGACTATAAAACCGGCAAAGTTGATATTAAAGAAAGCAAAGAGCTATGGACCAGCCAGATGCTGTTTTATTATCTGGTTCTCAAGTCACAATATCCTGGGAGTGATGTTGTTTTAACTTATGAGCAGATCAAGGGATACAGAGACAATGCGATTGGGCTAAAGGGGTATGTTGGCGATGTTGACTCTGATCATCCCGTGATGGATACGCTGCCATCTCGTTCAAAGGCAATCGTGGCTATTGGTGGTGAGGCAGACTGGACGGTTGATCGAATAAAAGCTGAGACGCTTCGCTATGCACAGGCCCTGGCGGACAACCATTTCCCATTAACAACGCGAGAAGAGAAGCATGCCTGTGCCTATTGTCCTTATGATAGAATTTGCAGGAAGACTGCATTACCTAGGTAAAAATATTTTTATTATTGATATCCAGGCTGGGATTCGAATCCCAGCCTAGATATGCAACGAATCCCAGCCTGGATATTCAACGAACCCCAGCCTGGATATTCATACATGTCTATCCCTCAAGTTTTGAGATAGCTTCCCCAAGGGACTCCCAATCCTCCAACAGAGATTCAAGTTCAAGATTTAGCTTTTCAATAGCAATTGAAAGCTCCCCAAGTTTAGCGGGATCAGTGGCATTTTCAGGATTATGAAGTTCTGCTTCCAGGGCTGACTTGTTTAATTCAGCCTTATCAATATCCCGTTCAGTTTTATTAAATGTTTTGCGTAAAGTTTTAAGTTGCTGGTGTCGCAGTTTGTTGTTGCTGGGGTTGCGAACTTCTATTGGTTCATCAATGTTGGTTAATGACTTTTGATAGTTGGTTAATTGGTAGGTGTCAGCAAAGACCTTTACAGTCCCATCGCCAGCAAGGTAGATGATCTCATCGCAAACTCGGTCCATTAAATAGCGATCATGCGTGATCAAGAGGAGAGCGCCGTTAAACTCCAGTAGACTCTCTTCAAGCACTTCCAGTGTAGGAATGTCAAGATCGTTCGTAGGCTCATCCAGTATGAGAATCTCAGCCGTTTCCAACATAATCTTGGCCAGCAGTACACGGGCTCTTTCTCCACCTGACAATTGTGATATGGGGAGTTCCAACTGCTCTTTCTGGAATAAAAACTTCTTGGCCCAGGCGCTAACGTGGAGGGGACTTCCATGGAAAATCACTGTATCACCATCAGGAGCCAGAGCACGTTTGAGTGACAATTTCTCATTAGGGAGATGACGCGACTGATCAAGGGTAACCAGATTAACCCCTTGTGTTATTTCAACCTCACCAGTATCGGTGTCCAACTGCCCGCGAAGGACATCTATAAGACTACTCTTACCACTTCCGTTGACACCCATAATGCCGATTTTCATCCGAGGGGAAAGAAAAAGTTCGAGATCTTTAAACAGTATTTGACCCCCTCTAGTTTTGCTAATTCCCCTGGCATGGAGAAGTTTTTTTGAGCGACGGTTGCCGGCTTCAAATTTTAGCCCAGCCTCAGTCTGCAGGTTATTCCGTTGTTTTAATTCTGAAAGATCATCAATCATATCATAGGCCTTGTCGACACGGTATTGGGCTTTGGTCGTACGTGCTTTGGGTCCATGACGCAGCCAGTCGATTTCCCGCCTTACTTTATTTGACAACGCTTCTTCTTCCACGCGCTGATCGTTTAGAATCTTTTCCTGATCCTGGAGAAATTGAGAATAGTTGCCTTTGACTTTCAGGTATCCCTGCTTATAGCGTCGATCAAGATCCATGATGCGATTGCAGGTATTCTCCAGAATAAAGCGGTCGTGACTGATCAATATGAATGCAAATTTCGCTTGTTGGAGAAACGATTCCAGCCAGAGAATACCTTGGAGATCAAGATGGTTTGTCGGTTCATCCAGGAGCACCAAATCATTATCCTGTGCAAGAATGCAGGCCAGCGCGACACGTTTTTTCCAACCCCCTGAAAGGGTACTTGAGATCTTATCAAGATCTGAGAACTGCATTTGCTCCTGGATATCTTTGAGCTGTTTCTGTCTCTCCCAGTTCTCGAGGTGATCTGGAAAATGGTGAGAGATGATATCTCTTATGGACAGTTCCTCATCAAAGACATCAGTTTGGGGGAGATACGAAATGCGGATACCGGAGCTGAAAGATATGTCACCGCTATCAATTTGTTCTAGGCTGGCCAGGATTTTCAGGAGGGTTGATTTGCCAGCACCATTGGGACCGATGAGACCAATGCGTTCACCGGAGTGGATGTTGACGGACAGGTTCTTAAACAGGAGAGTATTACTGTAAGATTTATGGATACTTTGAGTGGAAATGAGTGTAGTTGGGGTCATGAGGAATATGAGTACTCTATTTCATTTTAGCTGATTTATTAATTGATGAAATGAAAGGTTCTGTTGAATAAAGAGTTGGTTCCCCTGCTCCACAGTTTCAGTCAATAATACCTCGCGCTGATGCTGGATAAATCTTGTTAGCTGTGTGTCAGATTCGTCGGGCAAAACAAAACGAAGAACATCCAGGTCATGGATTTCCCCCAATGACTGTCCGAGAGAGTCACTGGAATTGACCGGATGAATCAGCTGGGTATGCTCTTCGCCGAATAAAAAATGCAGCTGGTACCAAAGTCTTTTAGTTTTCTTGCGCCAGGAATGCAGAACAGGCGCTCCTGAATCCTTACGGACTTTATTAAAAGCCTTAATACCAGAACGAAATGTTTCTTCAACCTGATCCACGACTCTTGCCCCGGTTAGTTTTGGATGATACGATTTCAGGCAGTTTGCACATATGATAAATTGATTATCGAGGATCTCCAACTGAAGTGCTCCAGGAATGGGATCTGAATAATAGGGATTTTGATAAAGTCTCAATTCCAGTTCCTGGTCTTGCAGTCCGTCTCCAGTATTAATGAGGTTTTGATAGACTTGAACATTGACATGTGCATCTCGATAGGGTGCGAGAAGACGACTAATCATCTGGAGGGATCTCGTAATGGATATTGGTGCAGCAGTGTCAAGTTTAAGAACAGCTCTAAGATATTTCGTTGACTTACGAATATCATGGATAGCCAGGATCGAATCTGTGGGGAGAGTAGAGCGGGATTCCTGGATGTCTTGAAGTAGATTTTCCATTTTTTGAATCAGAGATATCATGATTCAATATAATAATATCGTCAGCCTATGCTATTTGTGCTATTGGGTTAATGAAAATCCCCAATCTTACAATATTATGGAGAATCAGCATAATCGCATAATATTGTTATTGGAATTGGTGAAGACGATTAAAATATTATTGCTATTCTGGTAACATATTCTAGTGAGGGAGATCATACCAGCGCGAAACGTTATAATTATGACGCTTTTAGTGCTTGTATGATGTACCCTCACCCCATATTATGTTCAAAACGAAGAAAATGAAATGAATTAGCACCTAAGGTGCTGATATTGTTTTATTTATTGCATGCAACAAAATAACGGAGGAAGTATGTGGCGTAGATTGTTACTAATTAGTCTGGTAACCACACTGGCTTTTAGCTTTGCTTTTGCAGAGGTTGGACAAGCCATTGGTGAAGACGATACCCGGATTGGCCGGATAAAAGCCAAGCTGGAAAACAATGAAACTTTAACCCCATCTGAAAAAGATATGGCATGGGAAAATGGATTATTCGAGGAGCAGGTTGCTCCACCAGCCTATTATAATCCAAGCAGTTTACGTACTGCATATCTTGATGAAGGTTTTGAAACCTGGCCACCAGCTGGCTGGACATTAGATCCTGCAACCGGTGACGGTGCATGGTTACAGGACATGGCAGATGACCATGGTCCTGGGACAGTCATAGAAGGTACATATACAGCATTTTTTAACGACTATGACTACTCAAGTGGCACAGCTGGAACCATGACATCATCAGCCATCGACTTAACTTCCGCCACAGCTCCTAGACTTAGCTTCTGGTATTATGATGCTGGTGGTTCTGATGTTATTGATGTTCTGGTTTCAACCGATAATACCACATTTACTTCCGTATACACAACTGACGGTACAGTCAGTTCATGGACAGAAATATTAGTTGATTTAACATCATACGTAGGCAATGCCACGGTATACGTGCAATTCGCCGCATCAAGTGTTTGGGGAACAAGCAATCCCCACATTGATGCATTTTCTGTAGATGAAGCACCAACAGATCCTATCATTGGACTGTCCGCAGCAGCATATGACTTCGGTGGTGTTATCCTCGGGATGAGTGCCGATGAAGTTTTAACTATTTCTAATACTGGTGGAGCCGATCTCAATATCTCAAGTATTGTTGCATCTGATGATGCATTTACTGTCGATGTTGCCTCTGGTGTTGTTGCAGCTGGTGGAACTCTTGATGTAACCATCACTTTTGCCCCTGTACTTTCAACAGATTATACTGCAGACCTGACCATCACATCTGATGATGCTGGTTCTCCAGCTGTTGTCACTCTATCTGGTTCAGGTGCTCCTACCTCTGGCGGTCCAGATGCAGGTGGATATTCATGGGTAAATAGTGTCGATGCCTCAGGTCCAACATTTACCTGGATCGATACAGTTGGTGCCACAGATGCTATTATCGCAAATGGTGATGATTATCGTGGTACGATTGATCTTCCATTTACCTTCAGATATTATGGTAACCTATATACCCAAATTACAGCCACAACAAATGGTTGGGTTGGTATGGGGCCACATACAGATTATAGTAGTTCCTACTGGACCAATACTACGCTTCCAAGCACTACATCGCCTGACAATATTATTGCTCCCCTATGGGATGATTTTAAAGCTGGTGATGCACCTGGAAGTACAAGTGCAGCCCATGGAACCATCCAGTCTAAGACTTTGGGAACCGAGCCAAATCGTCAGTTTGTTGTCATCTTTGACGAAATCGTTCGCGGAACCTATGATACGGATTATTTCAGTTTTGAAGTTATTCTGGACGAAGCCACCAGTGATATCACGATTCAATATCTAGATGTAACTGGAAACACCTCTGCTGACAATGGTGTTGGCGGTACTATCGGTCTAGAAAACGCTGATGCGACTATCGGTTTACTTTATGAATACAATGGCGATCCTCAGCTCATTTATGATGCTATGGCCATTCATTTTGTAGCTCCACCTCCTCCATCATTACCTAATATGGTGCTTGATGTTTCGGCTCTGAATTTTGGTTCAGTTCCTGTTGGTGGATCAGCTAGTGCTGATGTCATGATTACAAACAATGGTAGCGGTGACCTGGTTGTATCAGGTGCCACCGTTGCAGCACCTTTCTCAACTACCTACTCAGGTACAATTGCCGAGAATACTTCTGCTGCAGCAACCATCTTCTTTGATCCATCAGCTACCGGCTCCTTTGCCGAGACGCTAACCTTTACTGTTACCGGTGATTACACTGCTGATGATGATGCGGTTGCTCTTACTGGTAGTGCATATCCTGCAGACTTTGTTCTTGAGGATTTTGAAGGCGCGGATTTTCCTCCTTACGGATGGACGATTATCGATGTTGATGGTGGAAGCGCCATCAATCCTGATCTTTCATACATCGATCCTCATTCAGGTGAAGTTGCTGCTGAAGGTATGGGTTGTGCAGATGATTATCTGATCACACCATCCCTTACTATCCCAGCTGGTTATGCTGATTTCTCCTTCTGGCATGGACAAGAATCCACTAGCTATGAGAACTCTTTTAAACTGATGGTCTCTACAACTGGAACAGCTCCTGCAGACTTTGTAGAAGTTGTTGATTATCCAAACACGGTTCCACCTGAAGCTGATGCCTGGACCATGGAAACAGTTGATTTGAGTGCCTATGCTGGTCAAGAAATCTATGTAGCTCTTTATGTCTATTATAGTGAGTCAAGTTATTATGGGTTTGGTTTTGATGATATCCTCATGCCGCCCCTCACACCAAATACAAATACCCCATTCTTCTCTGAATACATGGAAGGATCAAGTAATAACAAGGGTATTGAAATCTATAATCTAACTGGCTCCACCATCGAGCTGGATGAGTATCAAATTGCTCAGTCAAATAATGGTGGCGGTTGGTCTCTTTATCACGCCTTCCCAGCTGGTGCAACTCTAGACTTTCAGGATTTATGGCTGATTGTCACAGATGCTGCATTCCCAGAAATGCAAGCTATGGCTGATGAAATTCTACCTTATAGCACGGAAGATAAGGTTGTTCACTTTAATGGTGACGATGCCCGTGCCTTGATCCACATTGTTGGAACTGATACCACCTTTTTGGATGTTATCGGCGTTCCCACAGAGGATCCAGGTTCAGGTTGGGATGTTGCTGGCGTTGCAGTCGGAACGCAAGAACACAACCTTGTACGTAAAGCTGATGTAGAAACAGGAAATACTGATTGGGCAGCTTCTGCCGGTACCAATGTTGATGATTCAGAATGGATCGTTTATGATCAAGATTTCTGGTATGGCATGGGTTACCACAATGAAGATTACCCACTCCCAGGTGACAACTGTGAACTGGCACTTGTTTATGGTGATGTCAATGATCCTGCCATGGTAGGCACAATTGATTCCTATGGTGCAGCCTGGTATACCTTCTACAATGATGGCACTTATGATAACGTCTTTGCATCACTCTGTGGATCAACCTTCGATACGAAGATTGAAGTATGGGCTGGTTGCGATTCAGCAGCATATATTGCCTATAATGATGATTTCTGTGGTACTCAGTCAGAAGTTGATCTTGGTGAATTACCTGCTGGTGATTACTGGGTTAAGGTATTTGGGTACGGCTCAGGTTCAGGCGAGTATACGCTGAACGTCACCGGTACCAATGGTGTACCTGACTTTGTTGTGACCTCGATGGAATACTATGGTCAGGATACTCTGGATGTTGTGGTTACCAATATTGGTGATGGCGACTCTCCTGGATATGCTGGAACTGATTATCATGGTCTGTATATTGATGGCGATTATCTCGGTTATGTTGCCGAAGATGGCGTTGCCCTTCTGGCAGGCGCGAGCTATACATATAGCCTCATTGGTATCAATTATGACTTCCTCGGTGTAGGAATGCACCAGGTTGTATTTGAAGCTGATACAGATGATGATGTTTTAGAAATTGATGAAACAAATAATAATGATACCCTCATGATTGAGATTGGGTATCCACCACTGGCTCCAAGACATGTCATGGCCATGGGAGGCGAAGCTCATGTATCTCTTTACTGGGAAACATCAGTCATCCCTGTGCCAGATGTTGCTAGTCTGGGAAGAAGCATCAGGGGTGTTAGCGAAACCAGAAGTAAACCAGCGGTTGTGCTCTCTCAAGAGTTACTGGACAAACGTGACGCAGCTCGTGGATCTGCTTTCCGTGAAGCTGGAGACACCTGTGCTGAAGCAGTAGAACTCACAGTAGCTGATGGCTCTGTAGTTTCCGCTCCTTATGCACCATACTGGTATTCATACACACCTGCTGTAGATGGTTATTTGACAGCTTCTTCTGATGGTTTGACCACTGAAGATACCAAAGTGTATGCTTATGATGATTGTGATTTACCATACATTGATTATGATGATGATGGCGGAGCTGGACTCCAGTCCATTCTCACCATTCCTGTAACTGCTGGAACCACCTACTACTTTGAATGGGTGGACACATATAGTTCAGCTGCCTTCGATTGGTCACTGACTTATATCGACTATCTACCACTTGCAGATCTTGAGGTTACAGAGATGTACCTTGAGGGTGATGCTGTCTTTGCTGTGATCACCAACATTGGTGTTCTCGACGCTGCTGGTGTCTCTTGTCATTGGTGGGTTAATGGTGAGGATGTTGCGTATGAATATACGGATCTCCTTATTCCAACAGCTGCTGATACATTAGGTCTGTATGGATTTTCATGGGCCAATCTTGGCGCAGGAACTTTCAATGTTGCCATGGATGTTGATTTCTGGGGTAGCGTAGACGAGATGTCTGAAGAAAATAACCTGGATTCAATCACCGTTGTTCTTGAAGATCCAGATTATATGCCAACTTATAATGTCTATCGTGATGATGTCCTTCTTGTAGGTGGTCTCGATGCAATCAACAGAGACTTCGATGGTGAATATATCGATGAAGCTGTGGTAGCAGATGTTGAGTATACTTACTATGTCACACAGATATTAGAAGACTTAAGTGAAACCATCCCATCCGAGTCTGTTTCAGCAACTCCTTGGGCTCCTGTATTCTATCCATTCCCATTCACAGAAGACTTTGAAGCTGTGATGGACAATATGCTTCCATTTGGTTACCTCGTTGAAGAAATCGGCGAGCCAGATGGTAGTCAATGGGAAGTTGGAGATAGCGCTTACTTCGAAGGTAACTCTTATAACTACTGGTCGCCACCAGGTGGAAGCCAGTTTGCTGGTATCGATGACGATGGTTGGGGTTCTGGCGTGAACGGTAACGAAATTCTGTGGACACCATGGGTAGATTTCGCTACTGCTGTCAATCCCCAGATTCAATTCAACTATACAGTCCAGGGTGGTAACGGTGGTGCATTCCTCGTCTTTGACGGTGATGCAGCCGTAGTTTACCCACTGGAAGATTCACCAGCTGATTGGGCAGGTGTTCTGTTCAACCTCGGCGAATATGCTGGAGACGTCGTCCGTTTTGGTTTCCATTATGATGATAATGGTGGCTGGGCATACGGTATGGGTGTTGACAACATTACTGTTGAGGAAGCACCTCTACCTGGAACGATTACTGGTACAGTACTTGACGTTGATGGTAATGCCATCGATCATGCTAATGTGCATGCCATGGGTCTGTTTGCCGATGAAGGCACCATGACCGACGCAGCAGGTGTTTATACAATCACAGTTCCTGCTGGCGATTATGACGTTGAAGTCATGCGTGTGAATTATCATCCAGCAATGGCTGAAATGGTAACTGTCGCTGAGGGTGCTGCAACAACTCTAGACTTTGTTCTGGATATGTACTTACCAGCTCCACAGAACCTCATGGCCTATCCAAGTATGGTAGACACAACCATCGGTCTCATGTGGGCACCTCCTGTTCCAATGGGTCAGGTTGCCTATGATGATGGAACCTATGAAGGTTTTGTTACACCAGTAAGTCCTTCTACAGCTGACAACTTCTTTGCAGCTCACTTCAAGGCTGCTATTAGTCCAGGATATGCGATCAATGAGGTCTCCGTCCTGTCTACAGCAACTGGAGCTGAGTCAGCATTTGAAAGTATCTCTGTATTAGGCTCCGATGAAATGGGTCTGCCAGACTTTAGCGATGTTCTTTGGACATCCGCTGGAGCGGTTGCAGTCTTGTATCCTGAAGCTGCCTGGGATTTTTATCCAGTTGGTGTCACACCAGCTGAACATGATTTCTGGGTTGTTATCGAATGGCCTGTTGGCAATGAGTTTGGTCCCTATATCGGTCACGATGATGACACTTTCATAGGAAACTCAATCTGGTCCAATGCTGCCGATACATCAGGTGCTCCTGCATGGATTATGGATCCAGGTACTTTCGCAATTCACGCTTACCTCGGTGAACCAAGTACTGGTCGTTCAGTCGTCCTCCATGGTTCTGAAACTGTTAATATTGAGAAACTTGGTGCTCCAATTGAACTCAGTGTTAAACAGGATCTCGTATCCGCAGGTAGCGTTGAAGGTCCTACTATAACAACAGTTGGTCGTGAACTTCTTAACTACAACGTGTTTAGATCCCTGGACCCAATGGTTTTTGGTGATGCCTATGCAAACGTTGCTGGTGAGATGTTCTTTGATGATGACTTCATTTTCGATACACAGTACTTCTATACCGTAAGTGCTGTATACGATCTTGGTGAATCAGGTTATTCAAATGTGGATGCCTTTACCTATTGGTCACCACTGTATCTGCATCACTATGAAGACTTCATGTATCCAGATGCAACACCTCTCGAGGATATCGGTTTTGTAACCGATGATGGTGCCGGCAATGTGGCTCCAAACTGGGGTATAGAGAATGAAATGATGCATTTCGATTGGTCACCAACTGCTACTGATTTCTATCAGACTGTTACTTCACCAGAGGCTGACTTTGCCGGTGCAACAGCTGCTAGAATCTCATTCTATTTGATGTTGGATGATTATAATGATGGTGATAATGGTACATTGGATATCTCAGCTTCTATTTCAAATGATGGCTTCGTGACTGAGACCGTACTTATGGCTCATAATGATTCTATCTATGGAGATATTGATGATTACATGATCTTCAATGTTTCTGACGTAGTAGCTGGAACAGATGGATGGCAACTGCGATTCACTGTTGAAGGTGCCACATCATTTACCATGGATAATCTGTGGATTGATGATATCATGGTTGAATCTGATGTTTACCCAGGTCCAGGAGAGTTCAGTCTTCTGTCACCAGCTAACGATGATGACGTTGTGATTACATCTGCGAATGTTGCCACAGGATCCTTGCTCTTTGCTTGGGAATCTGCTGGTGATGATATGATGTATGGTGTTGAATTGACTGGTACACTTGGAAGTGTAATCATTCCTTTCGACACATCCGCAACTGAAGTTCTGATTCCTTATTCAGTTCTTAGTGCTGCCTTTGAATTTACTGGCACCACTGGTGTAACTGGAACCTGGGATATTGTTGCTTATAGTGATATGTATGATGCCTGGTCATTGAATGGTCCATTCAACCTCACTATTGGTACAACAGTAGGTACAGACGATACATTTATTCCAGATGTATTCGCTCTTTATCAGAACTATCCGAACCCCTTCAACCCGGTTACTACCATAACCTATGATATTCCAGAAGCATCTGATGTGAGACTTGTTGTCTACAATCTTGTTGGACAGCCAGTAAGCGTACTTGTTAATGGTTTCCAAAACCCAAGTCGCTACACATTAGCATGGAATGGTCTATCTGACGCAGGCTTGCCAGTATCTTCAGGTATCTATGTATACCGCTTAGAAACTGATAGCTATGTCAAAACCATGAAGATGATGTATCTGAAATAAAGTACATCTCTCCGAAATACTGCAAACAGCCCCTTCACGGGGCTGTTTGTATTTTAAGAAGAGTTGCATCTGAATGAGGTGCAGGGAATGACTCTATTCCTCACCTCTCCACATTTCTTTACCCTTGATCCAAATCAAATAGTCATAGATAATTAGCAAAAAGAGATTGGTTTGTTCTGGCCTGTTAACTACCTTCGCTCCGTGAAATATCTCAGCACCATACTTGTGATGATGATCTTGGTAACCAGCAGTTTTGGTGATGCTACCATAAATGGCTTTAGTGGTTACTCCGATGCATCCCGTATCATTATTCAGTGGAACACTTCCTCAGAACAAGGTCTGGATGGTTTTGAAGTTCAGCGCAGTACTGATGGCCATACTTTTTTCGAAATCGGATTCCTGCATGCCCAGGGTCAGGGAAGTGGCTATACCTTTATTGATGATTCCATCATTGCCAAGGTTGCAGGGCGAAACTATTTCTACCGTCTCAAAATCAAGGATATGGGAGGCAGCTCTCAATTGAGTGATGTGATCACCATTCAATCAACTCTTGATGTGGTACCACGCACCTGGGGATCTTTAAAAGCTCTTTTTAAATAAAATCAAGTCACAATTGGAATGATGAATATCCGCTGCGGCGGATTTTTTGTTTTTAGGGGGCTTCGACAGGCTCAGCCGCCGGTAACAAAACCGGACATTGAGTGGTCATCCTGAGCGGAGTCGAAGGACGAAATGTCCAATACTACAAAAGGACATATCAGTTTTTGACTGGAAGTGTATAAATCAAATCTTACAACGAACTAAACGAAAGGAACGAATATACCATATAGCTATTCGTCATCTTCGTGGATTCGTTGTAGAAAAAAAGTCTTCATCCCTCGCATTTCGATAACAGAGCCTGTGCTTGCCGTGGATATTCACCTCTGGCTTCGATGAACTCAGCCGCCGGTATCGAACTTGACAAGGGAACCGAACAACTTATTTAGTTAATCGTCATCTTCGTAGATTCGTTGTAGAAAAATGAGTCCATATCCCTGGCACTCAGATACCGGAGACTGAGCTTGTCGAAGTTGTAGGTTGGGAACTAGATGCTCGAAAGCTCCCCAAATTGTATGTCTTTAATGACACTCCAGAATGGCGCGGGCAGGTTCTGTGAGATATCGGTAGCCATTGTACAAGGTATAGAGACCATAGATGATGACAGAAAGTGCTGCCAGTTGTGTCATGACATGTCGGAATTTGAGTTTATTGAATAGCCCTACAAAAAAGCCCAGACTGAAGAGTGCGGGAATGGTGCTCAATCCAAAGATGAACATCACGAGAGCTCCATAGATGGGGCTGGCTGTACTGGCCGCTGTGATGGCAAAGAAATACACAAATCCACAGGGTAATAACCCGTTGAGCATTCCCAGCAGATAAAACCCCAGAAGGGATTCACTTTTCAAGAGATTTTTAAATGCTGTTTGATACCATGTAGAGCTGGCAAAGGAAGTTTCAAATAATTTCAGTACATGGAGTTTGCCCAGGAGAGAAAGACCAGCAATAACCATGGCTACTCCAGCCACAATCCACAAAATACCGTTGGTCGTATTATTAAAGACAACCACGCCGCCCAGGATTCCAAATACAGCTCCTAGAGCCGTATAGGTGGTAACCCTACCCAGAGAATAAAGCAGGTGTGAAATGGCCTGAGCCATCCTGCTACGATCTTTTTCAAGAGAAGCTGCTGAATAGGCGATGACAATGCCGCCACACATTCCAATACAATGACCAAAGGATCCCATAAAGGCGATAGTAATAATGGATATAATATTAACGGTTTCCATTATTGCTCCATGAGTTGCTTGCGGAAGCTTAAATTTGCCAGGGTCTCGCCCCTCAACATAGCTTGCTGCATGTCAGTAAAAACGACGAGACCCTCTCGATGGGTCCTATAAGCTCCAAATCCGTACGACATGGGGGTTTGATCCGTACGACTATACCACGCCAGTTTTCCGTCGATCCACTCGCCAGAGGGTAAATCCTTAACCCAGACAATTGCCTCATCTTTAAAGGATCTGGCACTTAACCAGGCCGCCATACACCCGTGATCATCAAAAAACCAGGTTTTCCCACTAGGGGCCACAACTTGTGAAGCAAAATTTAATTCATTAATGAGCATCCCGCATTCACTGCACTGAAATTTACCAGGTGTCATTCTAACGGAATCTCTATTTGAATTTCCCTCATAGACAACAATCATCTGCTGGGATTTACCCAACAAAGAAAAGATGGCAATGATGACCAAGATGAGAATGAGAATAACGATAATGGGCTTGATGGTTTTCACGACTTACCCCGGATACATCTAAAAATTAAAAGATCCTACTCCTCAGTAGTATAATCCAACTCCGTGGAAAGTCGATAGCGCATGACCCGCTGATGTTTGGTATCAGCTATATAGACCACTCCAGTCGCATCCACTGCCACACTGCGGGGTCCATCCAGAATATCTGCCACCTCAATCTGATAGGTTGTGTCTCTGGTGATGTATTCATACTCTGATCCAATCAGAATGGAGTCGATATAACTGGAATCAACTAGAACCCGATTCATTCCAATATAAAAAGCGAATCTCCCTGAGGGATTGAACTGTTGAATCCTATCGTGACCCGTGTCAGCTACATAAATATTCCCCAGAACATCAAGACTCACATCCGAGGCCATGTCATAGCGCTCAATTTCCATAATATCATCAGTGGCGGTGGGGTCGTTTTGATCGTATTTGAATCCGTTGTTGCCACCAACTTTATGGACACTAAAATTTTCACCCCATTGTGTGTAAAACAGAGCGCCATCTTTTCCGTGAGTCATTCCACGGGGATCATTCACAGTCCCAATCCCAAATCCAGTTGAAACTGCACGTCTCGTAATCGTTCCGCTATAGACCAATATCTGGTCACCTGCTCCTGTCAAAAGGAGAGCCACAGGAACATATTGAAGCTCAATAATTGAATTCGAATTCGGATCGGCTACAAAACACCGATCACCAAGACTGCTGATACCTGTGATATGAATATTGACAGGATCGATAAAATGTCGTGCAACCTCAATGGCTTCCAGACTATCACTGGCATCCCAGAAAGCACGGGGAGCCAACCAATAATCAAGATTTTCATCAGACCACCCAATGGACTTAATGGTCCAGTTCTGCTCCTGAAGAGCGGTAATAGAGTCGAAGTTGCTTACCCACAGGAAGTCGCCTGCTGGTGATTCAAGTCTCACACTGGTGGCTATTGAATCCACCCCCACATTATTAAGGTATTGATTCCAGACCATGAGGCGATTGCTGCTATCTGCAATGAACAGGTTGAGCCGGTCGTCCTGATGAATAGCCTGGGGTATAATGCTTGCTCCTGTTTCATCAAGAAGATTCAAGAGCGCGCCAAAATGGTTTCCGAAATCATCATTGATGACTTCCTCTCCAGAAGTACTGATGACGTGAATAGAAGCCTGGTCATGATCAGCTATAAAAACATAGCCATCAGCCCCAACAATAATATCCCAGGGGCTGGCAAAGGCATAGCCATTTGAAATATCCCAATCTGGGCTAATACGTATATAGGATGTATCTCCAGCTCCAAATACTGGATCAAATTCAGCAGTTTCAGTAGGTAGATCAACCTTGATACCACAGCCTGTGATGGCTAAAACCAACAGCCATACTGATAAATATTGTTTAAGGCGCAACATTAGAAGGACCATCCCAGACTGATATGCTCAGAACGATTTAAATCTGACATATCTGCATATGAATAGCCAAAGCTGAAACCAGACCATTCAATACCCAGACCGACTGTCCAGGAACGTACTTCATCACTGAAGTGATAACCGCTTCTTAAAAATAGCATGTCGTGGAATCCGTATTCAATTCCAAGTGATATATTTTCCGCCTTATCCACGGGGTGATTGAGCTGAATGGAACTGGTTAATTCCTGATTGGGTGATTGGAGCCATTCGTGGGCTACACCAAGACGAAAAATTGTTGGAGGAGCAAAGGATTCGTATTCTGCTTCAGTTGTATCCGTATCAGCATACTTTCCATCTGGACCAGCAGGCGAGCCGAAATTCAGGAGGGATACGGCAAAGCGTAGATCTTTATAGCCTGTCCGATAATAGGTTCCCAGATCCATAAGTACGCTTCGCATGGTCAAATCAGCCAGCTGTTCTTCAACCAGCTTGGTGGTGATACCAAATGAGAAGCGGTCAGTCAATCTCAGAGCATAGGTGAGTCCCAAGAGCATATCACCATAATTGAAATATTCGCCAGTTCCATCAGGTCTAAATTCAGTCGTAATCTCAGTTGGCGGAGCATATAAGGCAAGTGCACTGAATCCCAGGTGATGCACACGACCAAACTTCCAGACGCCGGCAAAGGTGCTCAATTGAAAATCAGCAATCCATTGACTCTGATCCACCATAATGTTCATGGTTTCATCGACCTGTGCTGCCCCGGCAGGATTCCAGAAAAGACTGGAGGCATCGTTGGCAATGGCAGTATAAGCTCCGGCCATTCCATGAGCCCTGGCGCCAATCCCGATCTTAAGGAATGAAAAGGAAGAAGTCCCGGCTCGTTGACCACCCAGGCTGGGAAAAAGATTTCCTTGAGCCCCAACAAACTGGACCGAAAGGAGCAAGGTTAATATGATCAGACCACGACGCATTAGAATCTCAAGCTCAAGCCCATTTCCACCGTTCGGGGGATAGAATAGCGGCCTGGATTATAATTCGGATCTGGACTGTTGATGAAGCCATAGGAATAGATCTCACCGGGATCGTACCCTTTCCCGGTAAAAGGGTTAATGCTCGATGGACGCTTCACATTGAAAAGATTTTCAATAGTACAATAGGCTTTTAACTGGAGACCGCTTACTTGAAAATATTTATTCAACTTGAGATCTACGGTGGTAAAGGGATCGGCAGTTTCAGAGTAGGGGGTATCACTTTTCGACTGACCCTCATAATAGAACTTACCGTCTTCTTCCCTGATGGTGATGTTCTCCATTCCTGTGTAGCGGCGACCTGCCTGATACTCAATACGCGCTGAAACACCCCAATCATTGGGAAGTCGAAGTCCAAAGAGGTGCAGCTCATCCTTTTTGCCCACATTGAAGTGTAAATTGGTAAAGATGCTGAAAGGTTGATCCCATCTTAAAAAATTCTCACCCAGGGGCTTTTCATCGAGACGACCAGCTTCCACAAGGAGGTTATCCAGAGGTGTGGAACTCTTGCCCGTGGTAAAACTGTAACTCAAATTGGCATCAGCTGAGAAAAACTTGGCAAAACGTCGCCTAAATTTCATCTCGATGCCTCGAGATCGGGCATAATCCATATTGATATATATGAGATAGGAGAGATGACCATAGCGAGGATTGAAAAGGGTGACTCGCTGGCTGGTTTCGTAATCAAACATATCCTTGTAGAAAGCTTTGATTTCCAACACCTGGTTGGCGTCGAATTTATGCTTAATCCCTATCTCATAGGCCACAGTTGTCTTGGGAGATAAGTTGGGATTGCCAAAGAGCTGGTAGGTTGCTTCTGCCGATGAACGCAGTTTAGCATAAACATAATTAAATGTGGGTAGCTGTGAAAAATGGCCATAGTTGAAATACAGCACATCGGAGTCAGTAACCGGATGAGATATTCCCAACCGCGGACTTAAATGTCCTTTGGCTCTATTCCCTGCAAACTCAAATGTCTCAGCGTAAAATTTTGCTCGAGCTGCATCGGTGATGGTCAAAACAGAGCTATCCGCCACAGCGTCTTCCAGATATTGTCCAGGGAACCAGTAATCATAGCGAATACCCAGGTTAGCAATCATTCCATCAAACGTGATGCGATCCTGGATGTAAAATGATCCATAATCAGTGGTAACATTCCAGAAGTCATAATTACGACCCAGACCGGATTCTCCCAACCAGGGCGAATCAATATCGATGACCTGCAGTTCTGATTGTTTGTGACCGAACCCTGCCTTAAAGCTGTGACGTTTGGATGGCTGGTAGTTGACATCTGCATCAACGGATAGGTTATCTGAGTAGTAATCATACCAGTCAGAAGCATCACCATGATCCCAGAACTCATCCCCATAAGCAATATCGATCTCACCATCAATACCCAGTAGATAGTAATTGATTGGTTCAGTGTCAGTGGTTTGCTGGTACTCTGTCCAGTGTTTGTTTTGAACGGCGGAATGATTATTGGTAAAAAAGCGACCTATTGTGATTTCATAGAAGAGTTTTGATGAGAGAGTATGGGTATATAGCATCGAGCTAAGGATAGATTCCCTGGTAGTGGTATTGAAATTATTCAGAATGTTTTTATATCTGTATGGGAAACCCCAGCCCTGATTGATGTTTAAGGAATAATCATATGAGACACTGAGCTTTTGTTGACTGTTAATGCGCCAGGTCAATTTGTAGAGTCCATGCCAATCATTTTGCTGTCGAGTTGCAAAATTCTCCATCCATGACTGTGAAGGAGCCAGATCATCGGCCAGTGGCAGATAGGAATCATTTAAATTCATATAGCCATTGAGAAAAAAGCTGAATTGACCAGGAAGTTTAATTCCCAGAGCACTCATGGCTCCAGTAAACATCTCCGGACCACTTAAGGTGAATTCCACTCTGTCCTTGGTGAAAGCCTCCCAGGGCAAATCCTTCAAGCCAAAATGATCACTGGAATAAGAGAATGTTCCGTGATAGTCCTCAGATCCTTCTTTTATACGAATGTTGATGATACCAGACATGGCCTGACCATATTCAGCATTAAAACCACCTGTTATCACCTCAAGTTCTTCGATAGCATCCACATTCAAGTAAAGATTGTTAGCACTCCCTGAGAGTGGATCTTTGACTGACATTCCATCCACAATAAACATGGATTCATCAACACGACCACCTCTGATATGGATTTCGTTATCCTGAGAAGTAATACCGGCTTGTTCAGCCAGAACGTCACCAACATTTTCCACAATATTCATTTTCAGGTCATCAGATGTGAGTCTGACACTGGAAGATGTTTGATCCACTTCAAAAAGGGGACGTTCACCCTCAACTACCACTTCCTGACCCAGCGCCAGTGTGGTTTGTTCCAGTTCGATTTCTACATAGGCAGGCTCTGCAATGGTGACAATGGTATTGGTTTTCAGGACGACCTTATAGCCAATCATAGAGAATTCGATATCATAGGTTCCAGGAGACATACCAGTCAATCTGAAGCGACCATCCAGATCAGTGGCACTGCCGTAGTAGCTTCCTTTAATGATGACATTCACACCAGGTAGTGACTCACCAGATACGGGGTCGCTCACATGCCCTTCAATAACACAGCTACCTTGCCCAAAAATGGACAGTGCCAGGGATAGAAATACTATGAGTGAAAGAAGACTTCGCACTATTCGAAGACCTCAAATAGGAGATAATCCATAATTGGAACAATGTTTTCATTCCCGTTACAAAGATGCAGGGGCAGACTGAAAAAGATGGATTGACCTGATCCAGATGAAGGTCTGAAAAGTTGCGCTACTGGCGGATTGCCAGTCCAGGCATCAGTTGAATTGCGGGAGTCCTGGAGAATAAATAGATCCTGACTGGTCTCTCCATCGATAAGAATTGCAGGATAATATGCGCTGACTCTGCGTGCGATCAGGGAGGAAGTCTTTAATGAAAGATTTGGCAGCGTCACGGTCGAATCAGTCACACTCAAGTCCACCATGTTGATATCCAGACCTGATATCATTCGTCCTGAAGGATTAACCACCCAGTTTGAGTCTATGCTGGTGAAGGTATAATCTGAATCAATAAAAATACTGGAGATAAAGACATTTCCACCAGCTTCCAAATAGGTACGTAAAGCACCGTCAGCTCCTGGTAATGAGGGTGCTTCTGAATAGTGGTACCAGACAACGGTATTAAAATAATTAAACATGGCCAACTGGTCCGTTGTTGCTGCAGGTAGCGCTTTTTCATCAAAGCCCAATTCAAACTCTGAGTAATTGTCAACACCGACCAGGGAATCCAGAATGTCTTTGTAAAAAGTGTGAGTTGAGCCATCATCAAGTTTGTAATCATCAATCAACAGGACATCACCAACAGGCTCTACCACTCGCCATTCATTGGGGGAGGCGGCATCTGTTGAATCTGGAAATTGCAGGAGATTACTGAAGGCTCCAGCAGTATCGATGGCTTGCACATAAAATGTATGTTCCCCGGGGGGAATTTCAGTTAGAGTCACACTCGAGATATTCCCCTGGCGATAATTCCAACTGCTTGTATTGTCCAGTCGGAAGCGAATCTGATTTATTGTTTCCAGTCCATCAATATCACTTACTGACCATGCAAAGGTTCGCGTAGGGAAGGTGACATGGGTAACATTGGGGTTGTTGCCTGACGAAGGATTACTGTTATTGGCAAACTCAATTTCTGGATGTGAATTAGCCACAGGTATTCGCAAGGTAGCCGGTGATGGGTCTAGAGCGCCTTGATTGTCTTCAGATTTAACTTCAAAAAGGAATTCATCGTATGAAATCTGGAGTGGGAGAAAGAAGGTGTCTGATTCGGCCGTGGTGCGAGTCCAGCCAGCTTCAAAATTCCAACGATAATGATAGGCCACCACCTCACCATCAGGGTCTTCACCCCACCAGTACATAACCTGATGACTTGTGGTTGTGTCAGCAATATTTCGGGTAAATATAAAGGTGGTGTCTGATGTAGTATCAGACAAGACCGTATCAATACGATCAGGGGCAAAGCTTAAAAATAGATGTGTCTCAGGAGCAGCATTTCCCAATCCTTCAGAAGGCAGATCATCAAGAAAGGGGTTTTCCAGAGACTCACAAGTCATGATGAACAAAAACATAAACATCATGGCGATGCTTGCGCTTATGTTTTTTCTAAATCTCATCATAACAGTAGTTTCTTATTTATTAGGTGTTTCCGCCTGATGTTAGCCACCAGGCGGAAACTATTTCTTTGCTATTTCAAGTAGGTCATTTTTCCTACCATCTGCTCTGTGCCTGCTAGCATGCGATAGAAGTACAGACCTGATGATACGGGACGACCCTTTTGATTTAATCCATTCCAGACAACCTGATAGTCACCAGCACTCAGAGATTGATCCATAAGTGTGGTCACAACCTGTCCGAGTTGGTTGTAAATCACCAATTGGACTTGTTGTGCTTCAGGAATGCGGAAGGTGATGTTAGTTGTTGGATTGAAGGGGTTGGGATAGTTACCCAGGGCATAACCTTCAGGGACAACCAAATCATCGATGGCTGTGGGGTCTAGAATCAAGTCTGATTCATAGAGCGGTACCAACTTGTAGGTTGATGAATCCGCATAGGTGCCATAGTGATGATAAACCCATCCACGAACTTCTTCATAAAGAGATCCAACTGGGGGCAGGATATAGTTGGAGAGACTGTCTGAGTCGTCATCTACAAATACACCGCCGCTACCATCATCAATGACCATAATGTCAAAGTTGGTGGGATTGAGTTCTGTGATTACGGCATCCTCAACCTTGACAACGACATTGCCCCACTGTTCTGCAGTGGTAGGCCAGCGGAGATCACCTGTAGCAACCACAGGCTCATCTGGTACTTCTAAACCAATATCTAGAATGTCGATCTCAGTTGTGATCCACAATTCAGTCATATTTGAAGCATGGGTTCCTTCATGGGTATCAAATTCAAGGATTCTACCTGACAATTCAATCAAGTCACCCTCAAAGAGTACTGGATATGCAGTTGAATCTGGATTGTAACTCAAAATAGAAGACCAGGGTCCACCATTCACATCCTGAAGGATAAACTTAATACCGTTTCCAGCATAAGAGAGTCCTGTAGGCATGGTTACAATTCCCTGAACCTTCACAATGGTCGTATCCGTCCACTCCTCATGGTAATAGCTGGTATCTGCGAACCACACGGAACTATCTAGACTTGAATATTTTGGTATAAGATCAGAATATCTAACCTGCTGAATAGCCTGAATTCGTGTCAGACCATCATCAGTCTGAATATCGATAGCCAGACGGGGTTGGATTTTAAAAGCACTCCAGGAATAGTCCAATACGCCAACTACAGATGATAGCGCTTCGTCCTGGACTGGGGTATAGAAATAATCAGCAGCATCATCAATGGCCAGTGAATTGGTTCCATCACTAACACTCCATTCACCATTTCCAAGATCGGGATTATCCACGGTTACATTTTGGATTTCTACAAGAACGCCTTCATACATTTCCATGTCAGCATCCAGAGTGATGAGCATGGGCTCCATGAAGTTGCCAGAGCTCAAGAGCTCAAATTCTGTAATATCCAGCAACTGGGTCATATCAAAATATTCGTCCACAGTACCGGTAATACGAATTTCATCACCTTCCATCAGTGCACGGCCTGGATCATAAACCTTAATACCTGATTGAGCGGCAAAATCATCCTGGATGAAATAGTATAGAATTGCGTCTTCAGGATAAAATGCATATGGCTCAGCGGTTACAATCCCTTCAATCGTTACTGAAGTACCAGTTGGAATCGTACCGTCTTGTATGGAGGCAATTGATGTGACAGCACCGCCATAAACAACATAGCTAGATGCTTCAGAGGTGCTTACTCCACCCAGATCATCTGTGGCACTGATGGTATAGCTAACCACTGCATTGGCTGCCTGAGCTGGTATGACACCAGTATATTCATCAGCTTCACCTAAAGTCATCACCACCGTCATCTCAATTCCACTATCAACGACATAATTCAATGAGGCAGATGCCACAGATGAATTGTCGATGATTGTAGCACTAACTGTAACATCATCGGCAGGACCCGGACTGGCAGGATCCTGGGATACACCTGTGATAAGTGGTGTAGGATCTCCAATTTGGGCAAGGTCTGTATAATATCTGGGGAAGATCTGAAAGGTCTCATAGTAGCGACCTACGATTCCTGAAAAATTGAAATATCCTAACAGGGCATCGTGCAGATGCAAATCGGTATCACCATCTATGCGCATGGTAATGGTCTCACCATTGGGATCAGCAACAGTCATGTTTACACTAGAGCTGGATGTTGGCCAGGTGCCGCCTACGATGGTAAGACTATCCAGATGCACAAACTCAGATTCATAATCAACACCGTTGCCATGAATCTCCGGTATGGTCAAATTCTGAATGGCTGGCAAATCGTTTCCTGAACTCAATACCTCAATGTCTGTTGGGGCAACTGGAGATACTTCGATAAGGTCTGCATAGATATCAATGGGACCCGTTACGATGACTTCATCTCCAACCACTAATTCTGCATCAAATCCACCGGCATAAATAACCAAACCACCAGTATCGTCCTGGATAGCAGCCTGGGTTGATGATCCAACAGTACCCCAGGTCGTGGCCGTGATGATACCTTGAACAGTAACCTCAATGCCGTCTGCCATACCTCTGGCTTCAGCAATGGTGATGGGTGTAACCGCACCCAATTCTGTAATCCAGGTGCTTATCAGCGCAATTTGATCTGCAGTGAGAGCTCCTCCCTGAGGCATGATACCACCATTGACACCAGTATTGGCAACTTTATTGTAGAGGACTGATGTGCTTGGGTCTCCACTCACAACGCGACGAGCTGGACCATAATTTGTTGAGACAACATCAACAAGGTTGTCAAAGCTGGAACCTGCAGCCAGACTCAAACCACCCTGGGTGCCATGGCAGCCAGCACAGTTTGCATTCCAGATGGGTTGAATTTCTGTCTCGTAATCCACCGCCAAAGCGCTGCCCACAGAGATAAAGAAAATTGATAAAAGTAACATATGTTTCATGGATTTCTCCTTTTTGATTCAAGCCACCACTCAGGATAGCCCATTATTTCTCATTATTTAATAACCAATAGTTTCCCGGTTTGGACATGGCTATTGCTTAAGTTTTCTACTGTATAAACATACATTCCTGTGGAAACAGGTTCATCAAATTTGCTAATCAGATCCCAGGGGTGTTCGCCACCTGAAAGAACTGTATTCCCCGAAGGCACTCTGCGAACATCTCCACCATTGTACTGTGCGCCCTCATGGTCAATTTCTTCCACAAGATCTCCACTGAGTGTGTAAATACGTATTTTTGAGCTGGCAGGGAGATTCCTGAACCAGACCAAACGTTCCCTCTGTCCATCACCATCCCAGGTAGCTCTCACCCGGTAGGGATTGGGGTAAACGGAGACCGGAAAATTTGAGACATCTGAACTTGGTGGAGTACCAGGTATAACGCTAATTCGGTTTTCATTCCTGGAACTCTCTAAACTGGCCAAACCGGTATCTTCATCTCCACTATCGAAAGCGGTGATGGCGTAGACCGTATTGTTAGGCCAACCATTCTGGACACCCTGATTTACCCACTTATAATGATAGGAGTGCCCCTTGATTTCGATGGAATCTTTCAGGCCCATTTCGTTGTAAATCTGAACCAGGTCAAATCCGGAATCATATCCAAATTCATCACCGATGAGATCAAACTCTGCCAGCAGGGAGTACTGATCAGTATTCCCACTGGTTTTAGTACTGCCATAAATCCTATATCCAGCAAAATCAAGTTTCCGGGAAACTGGATCTAAAGCTAATTCTGGGGCACTATCCCAGTATAAAGTGACTTGTTGATCTTCGGCTACTACGGCCAGGGCAGGTGAGGGTGGAGGTTCAGGAACGATGTAGCGATCCAACACTCCATTTTCATTCAAATCCTCGCCAGCATCCAGAACTGAATTACCGTTAACATCTTCGCCATTAAAAGCCTTCTGAGCCCAATCTGCATTTTTAATGAGATCTTGGCGCCGATCAAAATTATTGCTGGAACCTTGATGAGACCACGGTGCGCCTATGACTGCAAAGACCACATTGATTGATTCACCCACAGGCAGAACAAAGCCATCGCCTTCAGGTAAAGTACCAAAAGGGCCGGCTGAGACCAGCATCATCCAAGAATTAGGAAGATCCAGCCAGGGTTGGTCCTCGTGACTCTGAACAAAATTCTGGTCATAAAAAGGGGAGCTGGAAAGCTTGCCATAGCGTTCCTCATCAGATATAGGCATGTTAAATTCTGGGATATCCATATTCTCTGGACTATTCCAGCGCCAGGGATTGTAATAAGTGTACCAGTCTCCTTCTGCATCAGCATGGGAGGTTGATCGTTTGTTGGGACCATGCAAGGCCATAATGCCGAAATAGACTCGCGACCATCCATCATCACCATCATAATCATATTGGTAGCCAATATTACGGGGATAACCATTGGTATTATAGGACCGCTCAAAACTGTTGATGTTGTCGTACCAGCTAAACCCACTGCCTGGTTCCCAGCGACTTTTATAATTCATGTTGTTGACAGAGGCATCTGCCCAGATACCTGCATAGATATCTTTAATATCCCAACCTGTCCCTGAAGAATCGACAAGATCACTTCGGTTAGTAATGGTATAGTCTAGAATCACAAATGATTCCATGAATGAATGGCTCCAGGCATAGGACTCTAAATGGACCTCAATGCCTAGAGGTACATGATTGATTATTTCAGAGTCAGTATCCTTGAAATCTGCTAACAAATCTTGATGACTAACTGCTTCAAGAGAAAAATAACTGGCTAGTGGGGAGGTGCCTGCAGAGGAAATACTGGACCGAGTTTGAATGGTGTCACCAACTGCAGATGAAGTGGTAAATTCAAAACCCTCTTCACCATAATCAAAGGCACCATCAACAATAGCTGTCGATACCCGGGCTAGTCCTGGTACACCGTTAATGATGGGGATACCACCAATCCATAAGCCACCGTAACTCATGAGCTCAACCATCTCTCGCTCAGTGCCATATTGCTTATAACGACAGGAAGCCTGATTTGGATTATTCCAGCCCTCACCGATGATCCCAAAATTGGTTACAGTGAGACCCATTTCCCCAACAATGGTGGCATTATCATAATCATCAATTGCAGCTTTGTTTAACTGGGCAAAAACTGGATGTAGAGATCCAGAAATAATGAATATGAGGGCTGCAAATACGTTGAGGCGCATTTAGCCAAGATAATAATCTGCACGGCTAGTGGAAGGAAAATTCAGTCTGAAAGGTGGCTAATCGGGCACAATTTTATCACCTCCAGGATATTGGGGAAAATGATCTGAATATGGGTCTGACGCAGTGGGTGCCACCTATTTTAAGCGCAGGTTTACCATCTTATTCTGCTTTTTCCAGAAACGCCTGTATGGGAAGTGAGGTTTTTGTTCCACACTTTCAGTTTCCAGCATAGCGATGAGGGCATCCGCGGTTTCACGCTCCAGGCTAAAAGCCTCTGCCGTGAGGGCGGCTTGCTTGCCTGCTCCTACTTTTTCAGCTTCCTGTAACCACCGATTTTCCAACACTTCAAATTCCCGCCGAACCAGAGTATTGCGATGTTCGAAATCGAGCAAAATCTGACGATGGAGTTCCTCATGATGCCACCAGAAAATATCATCGTCAAATTTTTCCAGATGCTCCCCGGCAAAGGATGTTGGGAGGGGATCATCACCAAACCAAACCGGCTTGAAAACTGATGTACAGGGGCTGGATGTGGCCGTTGCCCAATAGGTTTCTTTATCCTGAGTCAAATGGGCTACAAAAGAAGCTGTGGATTGGGAAGCCTGTCTGGCAGGGCTGGCACCGGCATGGGCGCAGACATGGTTCATTAGAAAATGATTGTCAGGACGGTAAGATCCTTCGCCGTGATCGCGGAGATGAGCAAAGGCATCTGTCAGTGAATAATTCTTGGTTCTTAACATCTCGTGTGATCGGGACTGTCGGACTGCACAGGCAGAAAATTTGGTATAGAAGGTATCGGAGTAACAGTTGGCAAAATGGAAATCAGCCTTTTTCTTGATCCAGCCTTTTTCCAGGGCTGTGTAGATCAAATCTTCATGCATGAGATCAAAATCGTTACCAATGGTGAGACCATTGCTGATAGCATAATAGTCTTCCACCTTTTTGGCTGCCCACAAATGCCCTGCTGTTTCCAGCACCCAGGCTTCATTGGGATCGGCAATAAGAAAGCTGTTGTGATAATAAAAGGATTTATTCTGGTAACCACAGTTGCCACCCTGTCCATATTTCTCCAACAGTTCGGTGATGGTTTCCAGAGCACCCCTGGCAGAGCTACGACGCTCCAGAGCCAGACGCAAAAGATCCATTCCTGTGAGACCACCCTCTTTTTGGACTGGCATCCTGGTGAATACCGCCTCATTGCCAATGACAACGCCTCGATCATTCGCTCCTATCTCGGCACCCCACATCCAGAAGGGGCGACTGAGGAGCACGGCATGAGTTTCCTCTACCTGAGGGATACTCATATGGGTACACGTGACTACATCACTTGGGTCATGACGACATTCTGGATGATACTCCAGAAGTTGAACCTCGGCAGCTTCACGATCACTGTTTTTCCCAAAGATCATGCTTCCATCTCTGGTTACGGAGGGGAGGGCTACAAAGGTATCACACATATCACTTATCTCCTGAAAGGGTTAAGTCTGCTTCTGCCACCACATCATCAAAGCCATACTTTTGCTTACAATCCGTGCTCATCAGTGTAAATCCGCGGCTCAAAATCTTCCTAGCGTTTGATTTTACCAGGCAGGACAAATTCATATCTTTGTCCAAGGAGTTTGCTTTTGATAAAGCGATCAATTCTTCTCAGGCCAAGGAAGAGTCTCCATATGAGCTTATCCTCCTTGTAGTAGGCTTCAATCGCCTGTTTATCCAGAGCATCCATTTTGTCTGTTGTCCCCGAGTTGATACTCATGATCCAGCTATCCACTATTTCAGGACATTGCTCCTTATACAAATTTGCAATCAAATCCGTATAGACCAGTTTCCGATCATAATAGCGCGTCATGACATCTTCCAGAAACAACCAGCGAATGAGCCAGCGCAGGAAAGAAGGTGCACTTTGCAGGAGGAGTTCAGGATCAAGTGTCTCCACCCCATTTTCCAACATGAGGGGCGTACTTGTGTCGACGTAGGCCATTTCTCCTGATTCAAGCAAGACCCAATTGGACAATTGACCATCTATGGCTAAACGAATTTCGGGATCATTTTCTGAATTATAAGTCCAGACCTTTTCAATTTCCTCAACAATCCTTTGAATCATGATCGTTAAAATGTCAGCATCCTGGGTATGAATTAATTTGTGGCAAAATCGGGAGGGAGGAAGTTGCTTTTGGAGAATATAGAGCACTGCAATATCCCCATGTCCTTTTACACTTTGAGTAGAGTCTTCAGGCACAAATAATCCAGCTTTTCTCAGCCGTTCACAGTATTTTTTATATGCCGCAGCATATTTTTCAGCCGCTGAGATGCTGGCAAAAAGCGGCATGCGCTTGGCTGCAATTTCAAAATCGTTGTTGATTTGGAGGACGCAGGATATTTCACCATAGCCCAAGATTTCACATGGGATTATTGAAGATTTGGGGTCTCTGGGATTGAGATCATTCTCAAATTGCTGAAGTGTAGCCAGATCGAGCATTCAGGCATCATTCCCGGATAAGCGTTTGAGAATTCCACTACTCTTCTCTTTCGCGATGAGTGCAGTGCGCAGCTTTCGGGCAGCATTCATGGCTCTGTCAAGCTTCTCCATAACCAAATTAATCTCTTCATCAGTGATGGTGAGGGGAGGGAGAAATTGACTCACAGAGGTATCATTGTTGGCATATATCATTAGGAGATCCTGATCATAAGCAGCCTTCGTCAAAGCTGGACCGCCATATTCATCTCTCAACTCCAGACCAATCATGAGACCAGTTTGGCGAATACCGGTAAAGAATTTTGGATATTTCTTCTGAATACTATCCAGACCTGCTCGGACTTTTCGCCCTGCTTCCTGAATCCGTACCAGAAAATCAGCCTCACTTGATATCTGAAGCACTTTTTTCGCTACCCGACATCCCAATTCTGAACCACCATAAGTTGAAATGTGGATAAAGGGATCCCGCTTAAAGATAGCATCCAGAGGTTCTCGAATAACCGTGGCAGCTATAGGATAAATGCCGCCGGAAAGACCTTTACCCAGTATCACCATATCAGGTGTAATCCCGGCATGTTCAAAAGCCCATAATTTGCCCGTACGTCCCAAGCCAGACTGAACTTCATCCATGATGAGCAACGTTCCATTATTGTCACATAACTCTCGAACTTT
Source organism: Fidelibacterota bacterium (assembly GCA_013202495.1). Taxonomy (GTDB): domain Bacteria; phylum Fidelibacterota; class UBA8477; order UBA8477; family JABMPR01; genus JABMPR01. The sequence continues at coordinate 43,943 of JABMQQ010000233.1, forward strand.
TTGGAGATATCCCTCAACAGGCATGACCATTCCCAGGGTGGAGGGAACTGTTTCAAGAATAAGGGCGGCCACTTCTGGATCAAGGGCTTGAGCCAGTGCACCTGCATCATTAAAGGGGACTTGAATCATATTTGAGGTGTTGATACCAAAGGGTTCGCGATACTGTGCATCACCGACCGTGAGCGCGAGACCAGTATGTCCATGGAACCCACCAGTAGCCGATATAATTTTGGACCGGCCAGTATGTCCACAAGCCAGTTTTAAAGCCAGATCAACAGCTTCACCACCACCCACACCGAAAATGCAAATGTTTAAATCACCAGGCATGGTATCGGTGATTTGTTCAGCGAGAGCAGTGCGCTCCTGACTCATAAAATGGTGGTTACCGATATCCAATTCATCAAGCGCGGATTTCAGGGTATCTATAATTTCCTGGTTGCGATGTCCCAGGTTGAATACACCACCATTGGAATGACAATTGAAGAGACGTTTACTCCCATCCATATCATAAATCCAGGCACCATCCCTGCGACCCATGACAAAGTCCATTCCATATTTTTTAAAGAAGGCAGCCTTGCCAGCAGAGACATGGGTTTCAAAACTTTTTATGACGCTTTGTTTATCCATAAATCAGTCCCTTGTACGCGTAGTAGTTTTATACTTCGATAGGCTAGGTAGAACACACAAAATTTTTTGCCTGTCTGCCTGTCTGCCTGTCTGCCTGAGGCTCTCGAAGGCTCAGAATAAGGTATAATCAGCGCTTTCTCTTTCGTTCTATTTGTTACAAAAACCAGACTAGTAATTCCAGAACAGAGAGATAAAGTGGCGCGCACCCAGAGTATGGTTCATTTGATAAATAGAATAACCCAATGTGAAATTTGACCAATCTGCAGTGAAGCCGGCCGAGGGATGTATACGCAGGTCAGGATCAGCAGCTTCAATCTGAAAGCCACCCATGAGCTCGAATTTATCTAAAAGTAAATAGGAGAGACCAACTGCATTTGGAAATGATCCATTGTTGACCTCGGAAAACACAGTGAGTTGATTGAAGTTGGCATCAGCTTCTACCCACATTTCAGCCGGAAGCTTAGTGCTCTCTTCATCCAGTTCACCACTCACTCCAAAGTGTCTTAGACCTCCGCTGAGAAGCAAGTAATCGCTCACATGATAGGCAGCCGCCAGATTTAGTGAAAGGCTGGTGGCGCTGGCATTCAAAGAACGCTCATAAACCAGTTCACCTCCCAATCCCAAAATGATCGGTCCCAACTCTCGAGCATAGGCACCGCCTGTATTGAATAGATTGTATTGAAAGGTGCTGAGTGGTTCTTCAGTCGGGATATCATTCCGATATTCCAGTTCACCGCTATTCAAGGCCTGGAAACTCAAATGAGCATTATTCAGTGAAATACCCATATAAGCTCCCTGGATATCAGCAACCCAATTCCAGACGCTCAGGGTAACTGTGGATTCTGGGTGGGTGAGAATACGGGTCGGTTTGACGGTTGGGTTGAGGGTCAGACCAAGAGATGCATCACGGGCATCAGTGGGAGTTGACAGAATATCAAAACCAGTCTGGCTCCAGCCCATCCCGACAATTGTCAAAATAAGGAAAAGTCTTTTCATCATTAGAAGTTTACTCCCCATCCAATATAATTTCGGTATCCTTCACCAGGAGTTCCGATTTTGATACCATAATCGATGTGCATGGGGGGACCCTGTTTCCAGGATAACTCATATCTGGCACTGAGACCGGGATAAATACTCTCATCTTCGTAACTCATACCAACATTTACCTGGAGTGCCTGTATTCCATGCCACATCATGGCAACACGGTATATGTTTTCATCGATAAAATAATAATCATGTTCCAATGCGAGAGAAATGGCTCCTATATCCTGCAGCCAGCCCCAGGAAAGACTCATGGGAAACTCGTCTTGATAGCTGCTGCCTCGCTCAAAAATGTCCTGAGTTTTCCATTTATAACTGCTGTTCCAGTCTTTGATGGCCAGGGCGAATGAACTTCCCGCCAGGGGTTTGAAAACAAATCCCAGACCGGCCCCAAAGCCACTTCCTTTTAAATCCAGATCAACATCACCAGAACTGAATTGTTTGGTCAGAACCTTGAGCGAGAGTCCAAGTGCAAGCTTGTCAGAAAAGCGGTTTGAGAATGAAACCAGATAGGTCATTTCAGTATCGCTGATGTCCCCGGCTGCATAGCCACGGGAGTCTCGAGCCTCAATATTGTTGGTTCCTGCAGCTATTACACCGATGGATAAACTGGCTGTTGGAGGTAAAGGGACTCCGGCATTCACTGTATAAATGAATCGATCCAGGGAGAGCTGGACCAGACCGGCATCAAAACTGCTCTGACCAAAAAATGCCCTGGAGGCTGGATTTTGAGAGTAGCTGTTGGTACTGGTCTGATGAAAGAGGGTTATACCTCCTGTCCCAGAGGAAAGCGGATCAGATGTAAAGCGATTCGAGGTCCCTGTATATCCACCCAGACCTGAGGCGAATGCGGATTGGACCATGAGTAGAACCATTAAAGAAATGTATAGACCCTTTGAAAGGACTGCGCTGAGAGAGGTCGAAGTATCGGAGAGCGCGGAGGTTGTTCGAAGGGGTGGACTGGAGCAAACCGGCGGCTGAGCTCGTCGAAGCCAAAAGTTATCTCTTTCAAGGTGCTTGAACATTTCGACAGGCTCAATGTTCGAAGTCAGCAGCATGCGTAAATTATTCAATTTATCACCATCACTTTCGTCCAGTGAATATCAGAATCTATCTCTATTCGTATGAAATAGGTCCCATTGGATACGAGGTAGCCACCTTCATTCCGCCCATTCCAGGTGCGTTCCTGAGGACCCGATAGTGTTGAGGGAACATTGTCCAGGACTTCCCTGACACGATGCATGGCAAAATCAAAAATATTAATAGAAACATCTTCCCCGGCTTCAGCGCTATAACGAATTATCAGGTTGCCCTGGCCATTCAATACCTTGTCATACCGTGGTGTGAATGGATTTGGATAAGCATAAAAATCATCGGAGGTTTCTGTCGTTCGGGCCTTGTGAATATTCCAGGATAATCCTTCATTGAAACTCACCGCCAGACCGTCACCAGTACCCACCCAGACTGCTCCATCCTGATTCACCAAAACGGAATAAACTGCATCGGAGTAGATAATTTCAGAATAGTCATCATGATGAAAATTTGGCAATAACACAAAGTGAAGACCGTCTCTGGATTTCCACAATCCCTGGTCGGTAGCAGCATAAATATTTGAAGCGTCAGAACCAATATTCCAGACTCGATAATCCAGAAGAGGAGCCCGCCAATAGTTGGTCTCATCATCATAAAAACTCAAGCCAGTTGCATCGCCGGCACCTGTAGTAATTGTGGATGCCCATATTCGATCTGAGCCATCTGGAAGGGTTTGTCGATTGAGGGCTATCACCCAATTACCTGAGATATTTGAATTTTTAAATGTGAAGTGATCCCAGCTAAAACCGCCATCTATAGAGCGATTGATACCACCAGAAGTACCAACCCAGACTGTATCCTTCCAGGCCTTTACAGCAAAGGCAATATGATTTAAATGAGTGAGGGGATCCAGAGCATATTTTTCAGGGTCATCCAGTATGTCGCTCTCCATATCCTGAACAACACTGGAGTCCAGTCTGGCTTGATCAGTCCAGGGCAGCATGACACGTTGCCAGGTATCACCCAGGTCATGCGAAACTCTTAACCCACCACCAAAAGAGGTTGCCCAAAGACGGGTTCCATCAAAAGCCAGATCATAGGTGATGTTTTGCACCACAGTCACCACATCAACTGACAAAATAGATACGCCAAAGAGATCCATATCTGAGTATTTAGCATAACTTGTATCATTGCCTTCAATGATCATCTGGAGACTATCCATAGGTTGTCCCAGATGTGTCCAGCTTGCACCAGCATCCACGGAGCGGCTGATACCGCCACCGGCTTTGAGATCGCCAAAGGCAGTGGTTGTGTCAAAACCCATAGCGACCCAGATCGTATCTCCCCAGACTGCCAGAGCAGATACACCACCCTGACCCAGATTTGAAAAGCGAGAACTGAAACCAACGAAGGAATCTCCGTTGTCAAAAGTAGCACTAAGCCCGTGTCCTGAACCTAACCAGAGGGTGTCCCCCCGGCCCACCAGGTCAGAGATACTGCTCCCAATCAATCCGCTGTAAACTGTGTCGGCAGATTCCAGAGAATAAGTTGAAGGTCTCAGCAGTTGGGCTTTGAGAGAGATTGATACTATCAGCAGGAATGGTAGTATGATGTATCTCATTGGAAAACTCCCATTCTTCCAACTACTTTCGGATTTGGTTTTAAAAGACCAGGTTGGGGGAGAACCACCAATGAATCTTCAAGTGGTATGGATTCCACTCCTAACCACGTCTTTGCACTAAATGTCCAGTAATAGGTTCCACTCAAGTCAACTGGAGTAAGAGGTAAAACAAGACTGTAAATGCCATCACCAGCAACTTTATCACCACTTGTTAGGGTGATATCCCAAGTTCCCCAATAAAAATTTAGTATCCTACTCCCATCATCCCAAAGAGTAATGGGTGAACCAAGGTTTGCATATGTTCCATCAGGTTTCAGCGACATCAAGCTAACAGATTTGATCTCATCCAACCCCTTGGAGTGGGTAACTTGGACTCTGAGGGTATCTAATACTAGACTGTTGGGCTGGAGTTGCAGTGTGTCCATATGGGTAATACTCAGAATGGCAGGTGGTTCAGGACGTTCCGGTTGCAATGTCTTAAATTCAGCGAGGAAATTTAATGCATCGTCTTCTACAATGACTTCAAGGGTCCAGAGACTGTCTACATAGGTAGACATGGAGTCAGGTAAGATCCAGCTTCCATCATAGCGACCATCTCCAATAAGGATGTCATCGTCTTGGCCCAGATCATTCAGCGACAAATATAGTGAACCACTGATCCCCAGATTGTATACGACCTCAGCTATTTCAAGTGGACTGGTTACTTCAACAGAGAAGAAAAACTGCTGGGATAGATAGTCGAATTCAAAGCGACTGATTTCCATGGAAAATGTAGTCTCACCAGAATCTCCAAGATAGGGCTCTTCATCCAGGGTTGTAGGTGATTGATCACAAGTGGTTAACATCAGTATTGTTAACATTGGAAAAAATAGTCGTAAACGCCTCATTAGATTCCTTTTTACTTTCCTCATCGAAAGCTCAGCGCTCTTGGCGCCCTCTGCGGTGATTACATTGTTGTAGCATTTTACTTTTATACGACTTCGCATAAATAGGCGATCCATTCATTCTTTGTATAGGTTTTCAATATTTCCCAGGGGGATAGGGCAAGGAGTTCTCTGGTTTCCAAGTCTTCAACCTGGAGGAGACCTGAGACGATCACTCTGCCACCCCTACGAACTGAAGCGAAATAATCAGGGAGTATGGGAAAGAGTCGAGCTCTTATAATATTTGCCACCATGATGTCATACGGAGGATTCAAGACTGGGGTTTCACTTATCTGTAGATTAAATCCAGATTGAATCCCGTTCAATTCCAGATTATCCCGGATATTTTCTTCAGTAAAAGGGTCATTTTCCAGCCCATCCACTTCAGCCGCTCCCTTGAGCAAGGCAGTAATACCAAGAATACCGCTCCCTGTACCTACATCCAGAACCCTTTCGCCTCCTTGAACCAGCTCATCCAGAATTTCCAGACATAATTGAGTTGTTTCATGGGTACCCGTTCCAAAAGCCATGGCAGGACGAATCCTGGTCTTGATGGCCTGGGGGAACTGGTCAGGGACTTCCCATTCAGGAAGAATAATGAGTTGCTCAGTAATTGCGGTAGGTTTGAAAAATGCCTGCCAGTTTTTATTCCAGTTTTCGCGATCTACCACATCTTGAGAGATACTGGCTGCTTGATCCAGATCGATGAGAAAGGTTTTCAACTCATCCAGGATAAGCTGAGTTTCATTATCCAGGGGATAACTTACTTGAAAGACATCATCCTTCTCAACAATAGCCAGACCACCCAATGCCATGGCAAAATCAATGGCGATTTCACGGTGCTGATCAGCAATACGAATATCAGCAGATACCCATTGTGAGGTGGTATCTATCAAATCAAACCTTCTCGTTTCTGCATCCAGCTCAGGAAGAGAGGATCATAGATATGATAACCTTCATCCCTGTTCACCAGCCAGCCCTCACGGACCAATTTTATGACAGTATTATGCGCGGTACTGGTGGCGGATAATCCGAATTTGGCAATAAATCCAAGTTCAGTGGGGCGGGAGTAGCCACTGGCCAATCCCAGCAGGAGACGTTTTTCATTTAACCCAAAATTATCCCATAAAGCCGTAAATAGAATATTGCGCTCTTTGAGCAGTTTTGTAATGGAGCGCTGTAGCAGTCTTGTTGTTGTGCCCTCAAGCCATATCTGTGATACGGTATATGCCAGTCTTTGCGTAAAGAGAGGTTGACCACCTGTATATTTGTAGACTGCTTCAGGTAAATCAAAGTCACTTAGACCCATTCGACGAAAGCGCTGCTTTAAATAGCGGGTACAGGCTTTTTGCTCCAGATTCTCGAGCTCGTAAAATTCCTGGTTCTTAAAGAATACTTTGTTGTCATCGCCAAAGACTTCCCTGAGGATATCCGTACGGTGACTGACAAAAATATGGGTGATTCCCCGTCTTCCATTCAGACTGAGTCTCAGCTCTTCAACTATGTTCTCTTTGAATTTGGTGAGATGTTGAAATTCATCCCAGACCAGGATAAACTTCTTGTTACTTCCTTTAACCTTTTCATACCAGATGTCGAAGATATTTTGGAGATTGGCATTGTTCACATCTGCTGCTAAAGACTTTAATCGTTTATCCATTTCAACTGTTGGGAAGCTTGTTACCAGTGCTTTTAAAAGTAGCTCAAACAGCTCCTCTCGGCTGACAATAAATCGTAAATCAAGATGGATATATGGTGTGGCATTTTTGTCCAGGATAAAATTTAACAGACTTGTTTTACCCGTGCCGCGTTTGCCCGTCAGGAGCAGATGGCTTTGTTTTTCAATGCTGGCCAGAATGAATGCTTGATCTTCAGGTCGCTGAACATAATGATTGCCCTTTACAGGTTCACCCCAGTTAAAAGGGTTTGCGTAAATTTTACTCATAAGCAGAGTCCTCCGGGGGTAAGCCGTTCGAGGCAGATCCCGTTTTACGTTTAGCTATCATTGTTGATATAACCAGCTTAGTAGTGTATTCCCCACAGCCTCCAGACTTTCCGCACTGCATTTATCCGGAGTATCGTCGTGGGTGTGCCAGTAAGCATTGTTAGGTCCTGGATATTCAAAATCGATGATGTCAATGGCCTGAATGCCCTTTTCAATAAAGGGGACATGATCATCATACATAGAGGCACCGGTAACAAGTTGAAATTGATCATAGCCGATATCATTAGCCAGAGCCCAGATTTCTTCAATCAGACGGGGTGCAGAACGGTAAGAGACAGGATCTACTTTGATGGTCAGTTCAGCATCACCCACCATATCTAGCAGGATGACCCGCTGAGCCATTGGTTTGAATGGATGCTCCACATAATAGCGACTCCCCAGGAGATAGTGCTCCAGGTCTCGTGGTTCACCATAATCTTCACCATCAAATAGAATGATATCAATTCCTGGATTCACAGGATTCGATTGGAGCTGTCTGGCTATTTCCAGGAGTATGGCTACTCCGCTGGCGCCATCATTTGCACCAATCATGGGTCTGGTTGGTGCAGTTGGATCGTATTCAGCCCGGGGTCGTGTATCCCAATGGGCGCACAGGATAATCCGCTGGGTTTTTTTGGGCTGAAAGCGAGCTACAATATTGGTGAGATTTAGCTGCTCTGACGAGTAGGGATCATCCATTTGAAAATTCTGTAAATGTAGGGTATCAGCCAGGGGTTTCAAGATGGAGCTATAAAACTGAATAGCTGCCTGAGCGCCATCCGAATTGGGATTGCGGGGACCCAGATCACACTGCGCATGCAAATCCTCAAAAGCACGTTCTGCATCAAACCCAGATTGAGCAGCCAGGGGTACCCCACTACACATAATGAGCAGAATAGACAGGTAAAAAGTATGAAAGTTGAGCTGCATAATTCTGTCTAACCCTTAATCTGGATATTTACACCAAATTGAAAATCGCCTACATCCTGTCGACCATGATCACGGGTATCAGTGATGCGATAATCATAGGAGATGTTGCCCGATACTTTATCTGTGAAACTGTACTGGATACTGGGTCTGGCTGACAGGGTCTTGGTGTAGCGACCATCGCCAAATTCAATAGAGGTGGCATTTTCTGTTCCCGTGTATTCCTGTTCATGGGTATAAGCTATCTCCAGACGAAAATCGATATTGTTCTCAAGATATTTATCTTCCATCATGGGTAGGGGAATATTCATTCCTCCTCGATGTGAATAGGATAGCCCAGCATTGACAGACTGATTAAAACTCTGATTTGAAGAGATGAAACTATCTGCATCAATGGAGTTACTGATGCTTTTGGTCATGCTATAATTGAGCGAGCCATTGATGCTCTTTTTACCCTGAATATTCAATCCAATCAGTGGAGAGAATGCGATAGAGTAAGTCTCTCTTAGCAGAACGCCCTTCTCTTGATTTGAGTTTTTTTTCCCGGCATAGTTCATATCCAGACTGGCACCAGTAATAAATTTTTTAAGCCATTCAATATCCTTTAGTCCAGAGTACCTCAAGTTGAAAGAGGGCAGAGGAATACCTGAGGTACCAAATGATTTATATTCATCTTTTGGTGCCCCATAAAGGTTTCCGCTGGGAAGGAAATCCAGATTAGTATTGATAACTTCTCCCTGGCTTTTATTCGACAGAGTTGTTTTCTGGCCAAATGTAAAGGTGAATTTTGTGGTCAGTGTTTTAGTGAGTTTTAGACCTGTGCGTGTGGTCAGGTTAAAATTCGCACTGGTGGCAATAGGATTGGTAGCATCGGGATGATTCAGATTGTCCAGTGCAGTATTGAATCCCATTCGATAGCCATACCCAACATTGTTCAAATCCATTTCTCTTACTACGAGGGTCAGGGAATCTGGAACACCTGTGGTATCTCCAGCACTGGTAACCGCTACTGTGTCGAGGGAAGCTATTTGGCGCATATTGCTGGTGTTTTGACCCCGGGTGATATTCACTGAAATTGGATCAATCCGCTCCAATGTCGTATAGGTCAAATCCAGAATTTTTGTAAAGGTCAGGGGCTCCTTGGTTTCTTCCGCCTTTTCTTCAGCCTGCTCTTGCTCCTCAGCAGGAGCCGCCCTACTGCGCCCCCGGCCTCTGGCGGACTGGGTGTTTTTATTGCCAGAGGATCCTTTTTTTGCATTCTCAGGCTTGTGTACAAGACCAAAAACTTCTGAAACAGTTAAAGCCATATTTGCAGATGTATTAGAACTCACGTTCAAGTCAAGACCTGGTTGATCCACATTAATTTTATCAGTAGCCGAGAAGTTGGATGAATAGGAA
>JABMQQ010000234.1 GCA_013202495.1 Fidelibacterota bacterium
GAAGCATTGGCTTTAGTCCAAGAGAGCCTCATAGACTTATTCAACTCCGGAGCAATGTGTGAGTCTGTAAACTTACAGTACAAGTTATTATCTGATTTTTCCATCGACCAAGTCTAATGGAGAGCCTCAGGGAGACAAATCCTGTGCAAATTTCACGTTTCCAAATTCCATGTCTCAACTAAATTGATTTTCTATGCGACATGATGCCCTCATAAGTACTCTCAAAGGCGTTGGTGCCCGAAAAGTTGAAGCCCTCAACGAAGCTGGCTTGTTTTCGGTCAATGATCTCCTCGAGCACTTTCCCAGACGCTATCTGGATCGATCCACGGTTTCCTATACCACCGAACTTCAAAAAGACATGCAGGCCACTGTGGTTGGTAAGGTGACGGGTGCTCAAATGCGTCGCGGACGGAAACGCTCCTATTTTGAAATGGTGGTGGGCGATGAACGGGGCTTTTTAAAGTGTCGCTGGTTTAATGGGGCGAACTGGATACAAAAGCGTTTTAAAAAAGGCGATGTGGTGGCTGTCAGTGGCAAGGTTGATTTCTATGGTAGTTTTCAGATGATCCATCCGGATTTTGATATCCTGAATGAGGAAGGCACCAACCCCATCAATACCGGTATTATTGTGCCCCTATATCCCTCCGGTCAAAAACTACAGTCAGCCGGTCTGGATAGCCGGGGCTTTAGGCGTCTTCTGAGACCCCTGGTTGAGGGCATTGAAACCAAAATCATTGATTTCCTCCCCAGCGAGTTGCTGAAAGAATATGAGCTCATGGATCTGGGTGATGCTATTCGAGATATCCATTTCCCAGAAGACATGGAAAGCCTGAAACAGGCTCAGCACCGTCTCAAATTCAACGAGCTGTTTCTCATGCAGCTTTTTCTGGCCATTCGTCGTCAGAGCGTGGTGGAGAGGGTGAAGGTAAATCGGTTTGAGGCTTTTGGGGAGTATCTGGAGAGCCAGTACAAAAAGTTGCCATACGAACTAACAGGCGCACAAAAACGAGTCATGACTGAAATCTGGGGTGATCTCAAATCACCTCACCCCATGAACCGCCTACTCCAGGGAGATGTGGGCTCAGGAAAGACGGTTATAAGTCTTCTGGCAGCTGCTATAGCAGCGGGAAATGGATACCAGGTTGCCATTATGGCACCCACTGAAATATTAGCTGAACAACACTACAAAAATGCTATCAACTTCTTTGAAGGAACGCCCATCAGGGTGGTCCTGCTCACAGGATCTCAAACCGCAGCTCAAAAACGAGATTTACGCAAGGCTTTGAAAGAGGGCTACTACCATGTTGCTATTGGTACCCACGCCTTGATCCAGGGTAAGGTCCATTTTAAAAATCTGCAACTCGTGGTCATTGATGAGCAACACCGTTTTGGTGTGCTGCAGCGTGGCGAACTCCTGGAAAAGGCTGCTGAGGCTGATGTGCTGGTTATGACAGCCACGCCAATCCCCCGCACCCTGTCCATGACTTTGTTTGGTGATCTGGCCATATCTATTATTGATGAGTTACCAGCAGGCCGTCAAAAGATAATTACCCGAAAAGTTGACATTCATGCCCTACCCAAGGTCTATGGCTTTATAGAAGATGAACTCAAGGCAGGTCGCCAGGCTTTTGTGGTTTACCCCTTGATTGAAGAATCAGAAAAGATTGATCTGGAAGCCGCTACAGAAGGATTTGAGAAACTCCAGCATCAGTTTAAAGGCTTTAAGGCGGCATTGCTCCATGGTCGCATGAAAGCTGATGAAAAAGACAGCATCATGCAGGCTTTCTCACGGAATGAAGTACAACTTCTGGTGAGTACCACAGTCATCGAGGTGGGAATTGATATTCCCAATGCTACCGTGATGATGATTGAGAATGCCGAGCGTTTTGGTCTGGCCCAGTTGCATCAGTTAAGGGGTCGTATTGGTCGTGGTGAGCACAGGGGAGTTTGTGTGTTGGTGCATCGCAATATGAATACGGATTCACTGGATCGTTTGGCCATCATGGTGGAAACCACGGATGGTTTCAGGATCGCAGAAGAAGATCTACGTCTCCGCGGAGCCGGTGATATTTTTGGAACCCGGCAGTCTGGTTTACCGGCGCTTAAAATTGCCAATATTCTCTATGATGGGGACATTTTGAAACAGGCCAGAAAGGCAGCTTTTGCGCTCATCAATGAAGACCCACATCTTAGAAAAGGTCCCCATGATGATCTTCGGAATATCGTTCAGGATCGTTTCTCAGAACTCTCAAGTATGGCGGGGATAGGGTAGACACACACCGGCGATAGCCCTTACCGGCGGCTGAGCGTGCTTGTCCAGCCGTAGCTGAAAGCGAAGGCTGATCGAAATCAGAGGTAGTTTTGCCAATGGACTGGACATTTCGATGAACTCAATGTCCGGGTTCCGTAATCCGGCGGTTGAGCCTGCTTGTGGGGTCCGTAGCCATTAGGCAGAGCCCCATCGAAACCCCGGTAGTTTAACCAATGGACTGTATTTTTCTACCAGCCTACGCGCATTTCGACAAGCTCAATGACCAGCTACGGCTTGGTCTGCTCAATGTCCGGGTACAGAGCACCGGCGGCTGATCTTGCTGGTGGGGTCGTAGCCTTTAGGCGAAGCCCCATCGAAGCCAGAGGTTGTTTCACCAATGGACTGGACATTTCGCCCTTCGAGAGCCTCAGGGTGACAGCTCAATGTCCAGGGGATGTGATTGACCAACATCACTCCCATTCAGGACAAAGATGGTATTTTAGGTTGTCAGGCTTATCTTTTTTGGAATTTATTCATAGAAGGGGATGAAGTGTTTAAGTGGACTAGTGACATGTCTATAGATAACGGTTTTATTGATGAAGATCATAAGAAGCTCATCGATATAGCCAATCGGGTGGTTCAGCTTAACCATCCCAATCGTCATGCTGAAGAACTCAAGCAGGCCATTCGCGAACTATATGATTATGTTAAATATCATTTCGACCGAGAAGAAATCTTCATGCAGGAAATTCAATATCCCCATACCGATGCCCATCACCAAAAACACGAGGCCATTGTCAAAGATATGAATCACTATCTCACCACCTCGCATCACCTGGGTGAAATGTTGGACAATTTTCGAATACTCATGAACAAATGGGTGTTGAATCATATTATGGACGAAGATATACAGCTCCGTGAATTCATGGCCTCCAAGAGGCCCCCCCTCTAATTTTCCGCAGGCAGGAACTCCACATGAAATTATCACCTCAACTCCAGACTGAGCTGGACAGTCGAAATTTAAAGCTGATACAGGCCGGCGATATGGATGGTTTTCTAGAGGCAGCCGATATGGTTAGTGTGCCCTCCTGGCCTGAATTCATGATGAATGATACGGTTGCCAATACCAACTGGCGTCCCATGCATGATAAATATCCTGAGTTCCAGTTTTCTCTCATTGAAAAAGACACTGAGCAGTGGATAGCCGTGGGGAACAGTATCCCCGTGCATTTTGACGGTCCTCTGGAAACCTTGCCTGACAAAGGTTGGGACTGGGCCGTGCTTAATGGTATGGAGGCGGAACAGCCAGCCAATCTTATCTGTGCTCTAGCGATACAAATTTTACCCACCTATCGCGGAGGCAGACTCAGCGCTGTCATGATCAAAGTCATGCAGGAAATCGGCCTCGGTCATGGACTTGATAAATTGGTAGCGCCAGTACGCCCGAACAAAAAAAGTGATTATCCCCTGATCCCCATGGAATCATATATTGAGTGGTCGAAGGACGATCTGCCCTTTGATCCCTGGTTGCGGGTGCACCACCGTCTGGGAGCTAGAATATTAAAGGTTTGTCCTGAGGCCATGCACATTTCCGGGACCATCAAGTCCTGGCAGGAGTGGACCGGTTTGAGTTTCCAGTCCAGCGGAGACTACATTGTCCCCGGTGCCTTGTCACCCGTTAAGATTGATTTTGAAAATGATCGGGGTGTCTATATTGAAGCCAATGTTTGGATGCTCCACGATTATCATAAAAAAGCGAAATAAAAGAGAATACATCTCATGATAAAAATAGAAAACCTCTCAAAGCAATTCGCCACTACCCTGGCTGTGAATAAGCTGGATCTGCATATTGAAAAAGGGGAGCTGTTCAGTTTTCTGGGTCCCAATGGGGCAGGAAAAACCACCACTATAAAAATGATGGTGGGCTTAATGACACCCACAGAGGGTACCATTCACATGGGTGGATTCAATGTGGAGAAGGAACCCCAAAAGGCCAAGTTTATCACGGGATATGTACCTGATTCAGCCTTCCTCTATCAGCACCTGTCGGGGTTGGAGCTACTTATGATGGTGGGCCAACTCTACTCCATGGACAATAAAGCTATTCAGAATGAACTCAACGGTCTCAGCGAACGCCTGTTTATGAAAGAATGGATTGGTGATCGCATTTCGGGATATTCACAGGGAATGAAACAGCGTCTGGCCTTTGCATCTGCTTTTCTACATAGCCCTGAAATTTTAATTATTGATGAGCCCATGGTTGGTCTGGATCCCAAAACTGCTCGCATCATTAAAGATATGCTCAAGGAACGTAGTCAAAGCGGGGTCACGGCTTTTATCTCCACCCATAATTTAAATGTGGCTGAAGAGCTTTCGGATCGGATCGCCATTATCAACCGTGGGAAACTCCTGGGTCTGGGTACCGTTGATTCATTTGAATCTGTGTCAGGTGAGCAGGAAAATCTGGAAGAACGCTTTTTAAGAATCGTGGAAGAAGAAGAGCTCACAGAGGGGCATAGTGGTGTTGAAGATGAGTAGACGAAGCAGCTCAATATTGTATAGATGGGAGATAGCGTCATCGTAAGCCAGCAAGCCCAACTCCTATTTCGAGTAAAGCGTCAAAGCCTGAAGGGTTTTCTTTCTGGTGTCTTCGTTCAGAAGCGTCTGGAGATTTTTGTCTCCAGTCTCATTGTCTTCGGACTGATTTTTGGCGGATATAAATTATTTGTCTCCGGGGGTAATTTCCTGCTGAGACAGGGAGAACTGGGCGGGGTATTCCTGGATCGACTGTTTTACCTGGGCTGGTCCATTATTTTTTATCTCCTGGTTTTATCAAATCTGGTGACGGGATTTTCAACCTTCTATCGGTCCCCTGAAGTGGCTTTTCTTATGACCCTGCCAGTGGATAACAAACAAATATTCAGAATAAAATTTATAGAGAATCTGGTTTATAGCTCCTGGGCTATTCTGATTTTGGGCATTCCTCTCACGCTTGGATACGGCGCGCTTCAGGGATTAACCGTCTGGCAATATGCCCTGGTCTTTATCACGGGGATTCTGCCATTTCTATTTATTGCCACCGTTGCTGCCAGCTTGCTGCTCATGCTCCTGGTCTTTCTCAGTCGCTTTTTTAAGATGCGCACGGTCTTCATTTTTCTCGGTGTCATTTTTACAGGTATATTCTATCTGTATTTCAGTGTGAGCCAGCAGGACACCATGTTGAGTGGTAATATGGGCAACTTCCGTGCTTTGGGTCGCTATCTGGCCAACCTGTCCAACACCTCCTTCCCCTTTATACCCAGTTTTTGGTTGAGTCGTCTGTTTATGGGTAGCGAGACCCTGGTTTTGATTGAGCGTCTGTTCTTCTCGGCTCTGTTTGTAACCACGGCTGCTGTGGGCTGGGAGGTTATCAACTGGGCTGCGGATCGGTTCTATTTTCATACCTATCAGGTGATGGAAGGTCAGGGACAGAAAACAAAAAGGACGGCACTGAGCAAAGTATTCAAGTTTAACTGGGCGGGTATTCGTCCTCCAGTAAAAGCCCTTCTATCCAAGGATCTTGTGCAGTTTTTACGAACCCCTCAGCAATGGGTACAGTTTTTACTCCTGGGCTTCTTTATTGCGGTATATTTGATCAATTTATCCAGGGGGCACCTCCACTTTGATGAGCTTTCCTCCTTCTGGCGCACCACTATTTACATCTTTAATTTTGGATTTACCGGCTTCATTCTGGCAGCCCTCACCGCTCGTTTTGTTTATCCCATGATCAGCATGGAGGGTCGCAGTCTCTGGATTCTACAGATGGCGCCCTTTTCCATGAAAAGGGTTTTTGTTGAGAAGTTCTGGTTTGCCTTTTTTGTGCTTTTCACCATGACAGAGGTCGTAGCGCTCATTTCAAATTTCTTTCTGGGGCAACGTCTTGAGGTATCTCTGCTTGCCAGTGGCTTCTTGCTGCTCACCAGTTTGTCTCTCATCAGTCTATCGCTTGGTCTGGGGGCTGTATATGCTCAGTTTAATGAGACCAACCCCATGAAAATCAGCAGTGGCTATGGTGGAATTATTACTGTCGTCCTGAGCCTCATCTATGTGGCTTTTTCGGTGACATCACTGGTTCTGGTGATAAACCTGTATCAAAATCATGGATCAGGTCTCGTGATTGGACTCATTGTTGGTTTTGTGCTGGTGTTGACGGTCCTATATACCTGGCTGCCTTTAAAGTGGGGTGTCCGAGCGATCAGCACTTACGAGCGGTAAGAGTTCTCTGAACCCGGACATTGAGTTCATCGAAATGTCCATCCTTTTCACAAATCACGGGGTTTCGATGGGGCTTCGCCTAAAGGCTACGACCCCACCAGCAAGCTCAACCGCCGAAGCTTCAGACCCGGACATTGAGCCTGTCGAAATGTCCACAACTACATAAATATCAAGTGAAGTACAAATATGTCAGTAGGATATCTATATATACTCAAGTGTGTAGATGGCACCTATTACACGGGTAGCACGAAAGATATAGAGCTTCGCTTCCAGCAACACCAAGCAGGAGAGGGATCGTTATATACAAAAAGGCGCCTACCTGTCCAGCTAATCTATGTTGAAGAATTTCCCCGTGTTGACGAAGCCTTTTATCGTGAAAAACAAGTTCAGGGTTGGAGCAGGAAGAAGAAAGAAACCTTAATTGAGGGCAAATTAAACAAGTTGCCTGGCCTATCGCAAAAACAAACTGATCCATGAATCAGGGGCTTCGATAAACTCAGCCGCCGGAATTACGGACTCGGACATAGAGTTCATCGAAATGTCTAGTCCACTGGCTATGCAACCTTTGGCTTCGATGGGGCTCCGCCTAAATGCTACGACCCCACCAGCAAGATCAGCCGCCGGAACTTAGA
>JABMQQ010000235.1 GCA_013202495.1 Fidelibacterota bacterium
CCGGAAAGTGTCTCTTATTTTTTAAGCGATCTTGTCCGAATTACTTTGACGACTTACAGGGGAAAGATTCCCTTAGCATATTGACGTCCGAAGGTTTAGGGGGTACTCGTTTTAATGTTTCGATAGGGTGACACCACATAAATTGCGAGGAGGTTAGCATAAATAATCCTGTAATGAAATCCCCTGAGACTCTAAAAGAGGACTTTCCAGTAAGATTAGTCCTATTAATTATAATTACCGCTTTTGTCATAGAATCTCTTATCATGCTTTTGATGCCCCTTTTTGAGGGAGCTTTTTCTCCGTTTCTCATCGGTTTTATCGACGCTGCAATATTGATATTAGCCTTCACGCCCATCCTCTATTTATTCATATTTCGTCCCCTTGATCAACAATTACAGCACTACAAAATGCTCGAGAAGCAATTATTCAGCTTTAACAAAGAACTTGAGCAGACCGTACAGGCGCGTACAGCAGAACTGGATATTATGAATATTCAGCTGCAAGACGAAATTGTGGAGCGAAAGCAGACCGAACATGAATTAAGACGCCTTTTAAAATGGGAAGGCATTGTAGCCAAAATATCCACGGGGCTGATTAAATCGAAACATGATCAAGCCAATAAAGTGATCAATGAAGCTTTAGAATCCATAGGGAGCTATTATGAGGTTGATCGCAGCTATGTATTCATAATAAACGACGATGAAGAAACGATGGATAACACCCATGAGTGGTGCACAGATGGAATTGAACCTCAAATTGACAACTTGAAGAATATTCCAGTTGAGACTACCCCTTGGTGGATGACTAAGTTATACAATTTTGAAACGATATATATCCCATGCGTAGCTGAACTTCCAGTAGAAGCTAAAGTCGAGAAAGAGATCCTGGAAGCACAGGATATTCAATCACTCCTGGTATTGCCCTTAGCGGTAGGCAATTCCCTCATTGGTTTTATTGGGTATGATTCTGTTCGCCAGGAAAAAATATGGAAAGATGAACACATACTAGGTCTTGAATTGGTTGGCAATGATATTGTGAATGCGCTGCAAAGAACTATCGCCGAGAAAAGATTAAAGCAGAGTGAGGAGCGTTTTGAACTGGCCATGGAGGGAGCCAGTGATGGACTATGGGATTGGGATCTGGTTAAAGATGAGGTGTATTATTCTCCCCGCTGGAAGCGCATGTTGGGATATGCGGAGGGCGAACTCAAACCTCATGTAGATGAATGGAAAAGGCTTATGCATCCCGAGGATCTGGAAAGATCACTCGAAACGGTTCAAAATTATCTCGCTGGGAAAAGCAAAGACTATAACCTTGAATTCCGTATGCAACATAAGGATGGGCATTATGTGGATATTCTCTCCCGTGGTATCGCTGTTCGTGATGAGCAAGGGAAAGCTCTTCGTATTGTTGGTACGCATGTGGACATTTCAGAGCGCAAGCAGGCAGAGACAAGATTGGAACAAGCAAACAATATGAAAGAACTCCTGTTGGATGTAATCACTCATGACCTAATAAATCCTGCTGGAACCATTCGAGAGATCAGTGATTTATTATTGGAAGAGGACCGCGATAATGAATTAATACAGGGGATCAGCTGGAGCAGTGATAAACTTCTCAAGGTTGTCCAGCATGCTACTGTTCTATCACAAGTTGCCATAGGTGATAAGATCGCAAAGGAAGAAATAGATCTGCTTGAATTAGTTAAAAGTATTGCGCCTGAATTTGTGGATTATTTAAAAACTAAAGAAATGATATTGGAAAACAAGCTTCCTGGGAAATTGTTGGTTCATGCGAATCCTATTATTGGGGAGGTTTTTAAAAATTATATCAGCAATGCTATTAAGTATGCGTCTGATGGTAAGAAAATCATTATTGATGCTGAGGTGCAAGCCGGATCAATTACGATCAATGTCAGAGATTACGGAACGACCATCCCTGAGAATGACAGAGAAAAAGTATTCACCAGGGGTATCCAGATAGATGAGGGGAGCAAACGTGGTCGGGGAATAGGTTTAGCTATTGTTAAACGTATCGCTGAAGTGCATGGTGCCGAAGTTGGTGTTTCACCCAATAAACCTCAGGGGAATATTTTTTATATCAAAATCACCGTCGATTGATAAGATCTTCTAAGAGATACTTTTGACCAATAATTATTATCCCTACCAGCAATTTTTTAGCAACTAAAACCTGCTAGCTCCTTTTGTACAAGGATCTACATACTACTGAAAAACAGGGCGGAGTCTCCCCCGCCCTAAGAATTGACCGCGGACTTCTGCAACGCCTCAAAAGTTGTAATTACTACTTTACTTGAATTACAACTTTGCCTTTAGCTCGACCAGTTTGAAGATAACCATAAGCTTCTTGAACTTGATCGATTGAAAAAGTGCGATCAATGACGGGTTTGAGTGCCCCCTCGCTAATCAACTGAGCGAGTTGTGACAACATCTCCCCACTGGGCCACATGAAAAAAGCTTCAAATCGAACACCGTATTGTTCTGCCAGTCCTTTGCTATCTTCACCTTTAATCGAAATCAAACAGCCACCTTTTTTGAGGATTTTGAATGATTTTTCCAGGATTTCTCCACCCATCATGTCCAAGACTAAATCATAGTCACTGAGTTCTTCTTCAAACTTTTGAGTCTTATAGTCAATCACCACATTTGCGCCAAGGGTTTTCACCATTTCAGCATTGACTGCACTCGTTGTGGTCGCCACTTCTGCACCAAGGTGCTTCGCCATTTGAATGGCTAAGGTTCCCACACCTCCAGCTCCTGCATGAATTAAAACCTTTTGCCCTTTTTGAAGATTTCCTTTAGTGACCATCGCTTGCCAAGCCGTCAATCCAACCAAAGGAATCGAAGCAGCTTCTTGATGACTGATGTTTGCAGGTTTAATGGCTAATTCTTCTTCTTTGATCACAGCATACTCAGCAATCGTTCCAGCCTGCATTCCATTTGGACGAGAAAAAACTTCATCTCCTTTTTTGAATTTACTCACTTGATCACCGACTTCTACAACCACTCCGGAAAGATCAAAACCCATCGTGAAGGGAAAGGTGAGGGGCATCATTTCTCTTAAATATCCCGCTTGGACGAACTCATCAACTGGGTTCACACTAGCAGCATGAACTTCTATCAATACACTATCAGCTAACAATGCTGGTTGAGGAACATCAGAAATCTCAATGGGTGTTCCATACTCTCTAATTACAGCAGCTTTCATTTTATATCCTTAACTCTTTGTATTATTACGTTATGCAGGAAAACGGGTTTGTTATCCTACTTACTTAAGCTCCTTCAACAAGGTATTTGCGGCTAACTTTCCTAATTCATTTGAAGCCAATGGACTCGCTCCAGTGATCAACTTTCTATCAATGTGTGTCGACTTGTCAGATTTCTTATTGACGATGACAGCACCTAACTCTATAAGCTTTTCATTTAATTTCCACGGCATATGACCAGGTATATATCCAATCATAGGTGTCTGTTTATCAACAGAATCTGGGAATACTGTCATTTGGTAACCTTTGTAGATAAATTCATTTCCATTTAGCTTTGTTGACAATAATGAACCTGGTCCATGGCATAAGGTAATGGTGAATAAATCCTTATCATGTGCCCAGTGAAGTATTTTGCCTACATTATCGTCTTCTGGAATACCAAGCATCGCACCGTGTCCTCCCGGTACAAATACTGCTGCATATGAAAAGTCGTCACCTAGTGAATTATCGACAAAGTCTTGCAGGTTACCCGGATTTTCAAATTGATTTTTATATTCATTATAAAAATTAATTACATTTTCATCTTCACTAGGCATTGCCCACATTTCAAAAACAACAGGTTTCCCGTTGGGTGTAACAATATTAAATTCAAAGCCGGCTTTTTTTAAATGTAGCATGGGCAATATTGCTTCAACTGGATGGTTTCCCGTTGAAAACATCTTATCATTCTGCATCGTCATATTTTTTTGTTCAGTAAAAACAACTACAATTTTAGACTTTTTACCCTGATAAGGCTGATATGAAATATTTTCATAATCTGTTTTAGCTGGTACAGCTAATTTTAACGCAAGTTTTGATGGGCTGTAAGAACCATCGTTTTCTAATTTAGGAGCAATTCCTAATAATTTCTTAAACATAATAATTCCTGTTTTTATTGTGAATTTATTCTTCAGCTTTGCTTAAACGATCCATAAAGTCATCAAGCATGCGCTTGAGTTCAATGGCTTTATCCGCAGGATAGTTCAGCGAAGCGATCAACTGATGGGGAATCTCCAGAGCCTTTAACTTCATGTCGCGGCCTGCCTTAGTGAGGTTCACAAGGACTATTCTTTCATCTTCAGTAGATCTTACTCGGTTAATATATTTGAGTTCTTGCATCCTTTTCAACAGAGGTGTCAAGGTATTGGTGTTGAGCTGAACCCGTTCACCGATCTCTTTAACAGACAGGGAATCCCCTTCCCAGAGCACCAGCATGACGATGTATTGCGGGTAGGTGAGTCCAACTTTTTCCAGTAGGGGTTGATACATCCTGGTGATAATACGTGAGGTTGCATATAAGGGAAAGCAGAGCTGATTATCTAGTTTGAGATATTCATCACTGGTTTCGGGATTCTGATTCAGATCCATTGTGACCCCTCCTCTGTTTTCACTTTATGACTCAAAATTATCTGATTTGCTTAGGCCGCTACGGATTCTGCCGTCTCTTTGAGCAATTTGATAATGTATTTTTCAATCTGCTCAGGCGTTGTATTTGGACTGAAGCGCTTAATGGATTTGCCTGTTCTATCCAGCAGAAATTTGGTGAAGTTCCATCGAATTGATTTCCCAATGGTCCCCTTTAACTCACCTTTTAGATAATCATAAAGAGGATGAGCTTCTTTTCCATTCACATCAATTTTTTTGAACATCTGAAAAGTCACACCATAATTGATAAGACACTCATTTTTAATGGTATCGGAATTGCCAGGTTCTTGCTTTCCAAATTGATTACAGGGAAATCCAAGAATCTCTAATCCATCTGCGTGATGGTCATTGTGTAATTTTTGAAGTCCTGTATATTGGGGTGTAAAGCCACACTTACTGGCTGTATTCACTACCAGAACCACTTTCCCCTGGTACTTGGACATCTCAATGGACGCACCGGTGAGAGACTTGGCCTGATAATCATAAAATTTATTCATTTTGTTTCTTTGCATAAATTCAATTTAAATATCATGTGCGATTGTATCGCGCACGATATGGTAATCATTTAATTCCGGAATTCAATACCTATTTATATGTGCCAGGAGATAACTCTAGAGAATTTGCATATCATTTACTTGAAAGAGCGACAAGATTTTTTTGTCCAGCATTTTTTTAGCAACTAAAACCCGCCAGCCCCTACTGTATAAGGGCCTGCCAGGCCACCTGCCTATGCC
>JABMQQ010000236.1 GCA_013202495.1 Fidelibacterota bacterium
ACTTTTCACTTTTCACTTTTCACTTTTCACTTTTAAAAGCTATTCCGTCATCTGCGCTTTGAATTCAATGATGACAGCGGCCCGGTCATAGGCCAATCCGAGGGCTTCACGGATAGACGATTCTATCTCGCTCTTCTTTTCGCAATCTGCTGGGACAGGCAGTTCAAAAAGGATGGATTCAACCGGATCTTCACCAACAATGCGTAAATCCTGAACCGTGAATTGTTCATTAAAGACTGAAATGGCCTTCTCGATGATCTCGCGAACCTTGTTTACATTTTTTCCAGAGACAGCCACCGGATCAATATGAGTAACTACCTGTGCATTAAGCTCATGAGCTAATTTATGTTCAACATTATCGGCAATATTATGGGCAATCGATGGCGAGGTGGCTTCATCAATCTCGACGTGTAGTGAGATAAAGCTCTGGTCGCCATAATTGTGGACGACGACATCATGGACCTGTCGCGCACCGGGAACCGTTGTGGCAAGAGTGGTAATTTCCTGAATAAATTCTGTTGTAGCCGGCTTACCAAGCAAATCATCAATGGCCTCACGGGCGATTTCGTAGGCTGCATGAAGAATCATGATGGCCACACCAACACCCATGATGCCATCCACATAAGGGACACCAAAATAAGCCCCCACCAGGGCTGCAATCACCAGCAAGGTAGTATAGACATCACTCTTATGGTGAACCGCATCGCCTCGCAAGGCGTCTGAGTCTATAAGATCACCAAGCTGGTAGGCAAAGTAGGCCATCCAGGCCTTCCCCAGTGCAGTCAGCGAGACAACCCCGATCACCAGCCAATCAATCTTTGATACATCGATGTCTGCTTCAGAGAAGAACAGTCGATCCACAGCACCCTTGAAAAACTCCAGCGCCACGACTGCCATAAGAATGGCAATGGTCAGGGTGGCAATGGTTTCAGCTCGACCATGACCAAAGGGGTGTTCCTTATCAGCCGGTTTCTGAGCGACCTTAAATCCAAAAATGACCACAATGGAGGTGGCCACATCGGAAAGCGTATGGAAGGCATCTGCGATCAACGCAATACTGCTTACCATCCATCCAAAAACCAACTTGATGACAAAAAGAACAAAGTTTCCAATAATGGAAACCCAGCCTTCCAGCATGCCGACATGACCACGATATGCCGTTGTTCCTGGCTCAATACCTTTTGGTGTGGTCGTGCGAATGAGGAAGTTGGTAAAACCCATACTCTAGAGCCGTTCCTTGACCCAGTTTTCCAGGCCATCTGTGAGGACCAATTCTTGAGCAGCTGCTCCAACTGGACTCAGTGAATATGATTTCCCATTGTAGTTCATCGTGGCGCTCTGAAAATCGATGGTAGCCTTAATACCCGTTGGGACCGTCAGTGCATCACGGCCGTGGGCATCAAGAAGATCCTGTACCAGTTCAGGGGCTTCCAGGACCATAAAACCATTATTAATGGCATTGCGTTTATAGGTTTCACTGAATGAGCCTGCTAGAACCAGAGAGATGCCTCGATACTTCAGCGCCGTTGCAGCCTGTTCACGAGAGCTGCCCGTTCCAAAATTGAAACCACCTACCAGAAAATCACCTTTTTCAACCATATCTACAAAAGCGCTGTCATAGTTTTCCATGACTACACCAGCCTGCTGTTCAGGTGTGAAATCATCGATATAAGTGTATTTCCCAGGGAAAATACCATCGGTATTTAGATTGTCCTGATGACAGAACAGAATATTACCGGTCAACTCTTTGGGGAATCCATCTAGAATGCCCACGGCTACAGCATCAGCTGCGGCTTTCTTGTTGACCTTAATATCACCCTGGGGTTGGGCTTTGTCATAATCATAGGGAGACACCACTTTTCCCGCTACAGCAGAGGCAGCTACCACAGCTGGGGATGCAAGATAGGCCTTGGCACTCTTGGCTCCCATACGACCCTTAAAATTTCGATTTGTGGCAGATATCCCCACTTCATTTTCTTCCAGTAATCCCATACCTAATCCAATACAGGGACCACAGCCTGGGGGTAAAGCTTTTGCACCCGCATTTACCAGAGCCTGCCAGTCTCCTCGCTTTTCACTTTCAGCTTGAACTTCGCTTGAGGCAGCGGCGACGTAAAATTCCACATGGGTCGCTACTTTTTGACCCTTAATCGTCCTGGCCGCTTCGGCTAAATCTTCCACGCGACTATTGACACAAGACACCAAATAGGCTTTGTGAATTTTGACACCTTCTTTTTGCATTGCCTTCGCTGCCGTCATGGTCTTCACATTGTCCGGACCAGAGACATTGGGTTCAACCGTGGTCAGATCAAGGACCAACTCTTTGGCATAGAAAGCATCAGGATCAGCATAGGGAGCAGTTTGCTTAAGTTTTGAAATTCGACCATAATTCATGCGGGGGGAATCACCATCATTGGCATCTGTGTCTGATTCCACACCGGAGAGACCTCTTTTTTCCACAGATAGTGCCCGTGCTTCCAGCCAATCAAAGGTCACGGTGTCAATGGGAAAGACACCAGCTAATGCACCCCATTCAGTGGTCATATTGGCGATAGTCAGGCGTTGATCAATAGAGAGGGAAGCCAGGCCATCACCCACAAATTCGATGGCATGATTGAGTACTTCATCTTGATTAAAAAGCCCTGCTAGCGTGATAATTACATCTTTACCTGTGACTCCAGGTCTCAACAAACCTTTCAGCTCAACTTTGGCCACAGGCGGTACCTGCCACCAGGTTCGACCTGTCGCCCAGATAGCTGCGGCATCTGTGCGCACAATGGGTGTTCCCAGAACACCAAGTCCACCATACATATTGGAGTGACTATCTGAAGCCACCATCATAATGCCAGGCCAGGCATAGCCTTCTTCGCACATGATCTGGTGACCAATTCCTCGACCGGCTGGGTAAAAATCAACACCCATTTCTTTGGCAAAGGCTTCAATTCCGGCATATTTCTTGAGGTTGGTTTCGCTCTTGTCCTGAACATTGTGGTCCAGAGCATATACGGGCTGTCGTGGATTAGCCACTTTTGTGGCACCAATGGCTTTGAACTTATTCATCACGGCGCCAGTATTATCATGAGTCATCACATGAGCTGGAGATATGGATAAGAAATCGCCGCTCCGAACCACATGTCCCTGCTCCAGGTCTACTGCAAATTTCTGAGCAATCTTTTCAATCAAATTTTGTGACATATCTGCTTCCTTTATACAGCAACCGCGAATTTCGCTAATTGCACTAATTACTGTTTACATGATTTCTGGTTAAAACAAGTCTCTCATACTCAAGAGACCTCTTTCCAAAATTTATGAGTAATGCAAGCTCAATACCTGTAACTTTTAAATAATTGATTGCTTGCGCCCTTTCCAGATCAGACAAATTTTTTATGGCTTTCAGTTCAATAATGACTTTATCATCAACCACCATATCACAGATAAAATCTTTAATGTGATGATCTTTATAAATAACAGGAAAAGAAACCTGAGTCTTGCACTTTAGTCCTTTGTTCTCAAGTTCGATTTTCATCGCATTCTCATATACGGATTCTAAAAACCCAGGACCAAGTGTTTTATGGACTTCCATAGCACAACCAACAATGGCATAGGCCAGTTTTTTGTGTATCAACTCATCCAATATTTAGTCTCTGCTTCCCCAATTTGCGCTATTCGCGTAATTCGTGGTTAAAGAGCTCCTATTTAATCTCAACCTTTACAGGCATAATCATCTGGATTTGGCCACCCTCTAAGATGGGAATCAGATCATTGACCTTAAGTGATTCCAACACATTACTGGAGAGCAGATCAACCTGAGCACCCCTGTTAAACAGGTTCTTAAAATCAGTCTTTCTTTCCAGATTAGGTAATTCCACGATTTCTACATCACCTTTGATACCAGCAGCTTTTTTGGCTAGCTCGATGGCATCATAGTAGCCACCTAATTCATCGATAAGGCCATTCTTCTTGGCATCCACACCAGTCCAAACACGACCTAGTGCCAGGCTATCCAGGGCATCAACATCATTCAAATTCTCACGACCTTTGACAACCCGTTCTTTGAACTTCAAGTAGACGTCGTTGATAGATTCCAGGATCAATGCATTTTCTGCATCACTGGCCAAACGACTGCCACTGGCGAAATCGGCATTTTTACCCATTTTGATCCCCTCGACGTGCACGCCAAAACGCTCCATCAATTGGGAAAAATTCAGACGCATACCAATTACACCAATGGATCCAGTAATCGTGGATGGATAAGCAATAATGCTATCAGCCTGACAGGCGATATAATAACCACCTGAGGCAGCCACATCTGACATGGATGCAATAAAAGGTTTAATATTGGCAGAATCCATCTCAGTGGTCTTAAGAATTTCACGCCACATAATATCTGACGCCAGAGCCGAACCACCGCCACTATCTATACGGAGGACAATGGCTTTGATGCTATTATCTTCACGGGCAGCTTTAATAGCTTGTGCAATGGTTTCATCACCCATTGTGGTTGAGCCGGAGGGTGTCCGTTGGCTTTTCCCGGACACTATTCCACCCACTGCATAAATCACTGCGATGCGATCATTGACCTTATCATCACGCCAGGCGTATTGATAGTCAGGGATATCAGCTTTCGTTTTCACTTTGATTATATTCACATCACCTTCATTGAGATCATCAACATACTCGTCGAATTCATCAGGATACATGGTACCTGTAATGAGGCCAGCTTCTTGGGCAGTAGCTGTGAGCATATAAGGACCATTATCCACAACCTCTCTGGTTTTGTCCAGATCCCATTCTTTGCCCTCGGCAATACCTGAAATAAACTCATCATAGACACCTTCAAGTAGTTGTGAGTAATTCACCCTCATGGCTTCGGACATTTTATCATTGAGATAGGGGTCTGCAGCTGTCTTATATGGGCTCACCCTCCAAACTTCAGGAATAATGGAAAGCGTGTCCAACAGACCCCTGAAAAAGGTTACTTCCATAGCCAGACCACGGAGATCCACACCAGTCATCTCATGCATGTAAATTTCATCCGCCATTGAGAGTAAATAAGTACTCCCATTCCCCATTCCGAATTTACTGTAAACAATGATTTCTTTACCGGCATCATGGAAACGCTGAAAGGCGTCTCGCATTTCTGTCATTTTGCTGAAACCAGCCCGGACATTTCCCAGGTCAATGATCATACCGTCAATGTCGGGATCCTCTGTGTATTCTTTCATCTCATCAAGAAATTTTTTCAACTGTTTCCCATAGGTAACGGCTCCACCCAGAAAGGGGATATTAAAATCGAAATTGATGGGGAACTTGGGCTTCTTCATTTCTGGCTCTTCTATGAAGAGTCCCTCCAGTTTCATACGCAGATATGTTTTGGTCTCTTTCTTAAGGGCTTTTTCTCCAAAAATTGAACGATAAGGATTTGCGGTTGATCGAAGAACTAGAGTTTGAGATGAAAAACTGCTGGAGTTGCCATGACTCTCAACACCCATATCGGGCATGAAAATACTCAGCGAAATCCCATAGTTACTCTTACCAAGCTCTGTGAAACCACTTAATCGTACACCTTTTATCGGTTCTACAAATCCGGTGAGATAACTTGATAGGTTAGAATTACCCTCTGTGAGGCTCATGTCAATTCCACCACCGTAACGACCGCTTCTGTTTTGAAAAGCCACACCCGAGTTCAGTTTGAGTGAGTCATTGGAACCGGACCAGACATTCTGGATATGGGCTCCCAGCGCCAGCATGGGAAAAGGGCGATGCATCCAACCCACATCGTAACGACCCTCCTGCCAGTGCGAATCATCAAAACTATAGGTGAATCCCATACTATGTGATTTAGACAGCTTGACCCCCTGGCTAAAACTCCAGATATTTGTGGCGGACACCACATCCCATTGATAGCCAAAACCGGTGGTCTTTGATCGACTTAAATAGGCGAAATCCTTGGTGAAATTAGAGCCGTCAAAATGAGTCATTAACATACTTTCAGTATGATTATTGAAGCCCAGGCCAGCCGGATTATAGCGAATGGCCAATGGATCATCTGTGGCTGCTACCGATGGTTGCAGTACCTGGATTTGAGCCATTAGAAAACTCGCACTCAGCATGAATAATGTTATAATTCTGACCATAAAAGCCATCCTTTCGCTAAAATTCTTTGACCGATCTGTACATCTGGTTATCAAGTCTTTGAAAATGTTTGTCGTATCGCTGAATTATGCTTTGAAGGGTTCGAAAGACACAAAATCAGCGTGATGTACAATAATTGATTCAACCGTTCTCATTCCCAGGTCTCCCTCTTTGGAGTGGGTAGCGATAATATGCTGAACCTCTGCTGGCAATTCAAATTGAAAAGCAATTGACGCACCGCTGAAGGGGTGGCGTACAATTTTACCCATGGAGCTGGTGCCCAACTTGCCGTCCTGCATCTCATACTCCAGCAATTTGCCAATATCAATCAGAATGGCGCCTGAAATCAATATGTCCATATCGATTTTCATGGAAGCGCCAAAATTTTCCTGCATGCGCTTCGCTATATCCACAGATAATTGGACACAGGTTCTTTTGTGATTCATAAAGGATACGTTTACATCCTTGATCAATAGACTAAAGGGAATGACTTCAAGATCTTCAGGTGAAAGCACACTATGCTCAATGGCCCAAACCCAGGCATTCAATGTCTTTTCTCTTAGATCCTCATCCTTGATCCATTCGATCTCCGGCCAGATTTTTAATACTTTATCTCTCATTTTATTCTCCGATTTTCATTTTAATAAAAAGTTCTAATATTCAATTTTTTACAGCGAATCGCGACTTCCCCATCCGTCTTCCCGAGCGGAGTCGAGGGATAAATTCTCTGGAGATAGTTGCGAAAAAACCATGTGCTTCCTTTTGCTTGTCATCAAGTAGAGACCCTTCGCACTTCGACTCCGCTCAGTGTGACGAGGCAATAATGTGCTTGTTCAACTAGTGCTCTATGTTCAACTATTCAATCTTAAAGATCGTATCAATCACTGTCCCATCAACCCACTTTACCACCCCAATGGGTTCATCTGTGAGCTTTGGTTTCTGGGGTGTTCCACCGATGAGATCATCAATTTCCGCTTTGAGCTCCTGAATGGTGCGGATGGGCAGGTCGCTATCTTTAGTCGCTTCAATCAAATCAGTACGCAATGGATTAATTGCAATCCCACGCTCTGTGACAATCACATCAACCAACTCGCCCGGACCTACCAGAGTGGTGACTTCATCCACAATAACAGGAATTCTATCACGAAATGCTGGAATGGGTAAAATGGTACATTTACTGAATAGACAATTTTGCCAGCCACCGATCCCATGGAGCATCTGTCCATCGGAATGAGTCACTACATTGGCATTAAAATTCACATCCACTTCAGTGGCACCCAGGACAACAGCATCCAGCTGGGAGGCAAAATTACCCTTACCGTGCCAGTTGTAACTGGTGAACGGAGAGGTGTTCACATGTCCTTCATTTTCACGCATGGATCGCACACCCTCAAGGTCAAAGGTTTGACCATCAAGGATATAGTCGGTGAGTCCTTCTTCCAACATTTCTACCAGATACTTGGTGGATCCCCCGCGCACGAAGCGGGCTTTGACACCGGCCTCAAGCATCATCTCTTTCAGATAGATGGCAAAGGCCAGAGCAGTCCCACCAGCACCTGCCTGAAAACTAAAGCCATCCTGCATGATTCCAGCAGCACGGACAAACTTCGCCGTGAGTTCGGCAATATAGAGACGATCCGGTGACTTGGTAAGTTGAGTGGTTCCGGAAACAATTTTATCAGGCTCACCAACCTTATCCAGGACGACGACATAATCAACATTCTGTCCCTGAATCTGCCAGGGATAGCAAGGGAAAGGCACGAGGTTATCAGTTACGATAATTACCTTATCGGCGTACATGGAGTCAGCCAGACCAAAACCCAGAAGTCCACAGGCTGAGGGTCCTCGATCACCCGTGGCATTTCCCATGGGGTCGGCGGTTGGGGCCGCCAGTACGGCAATATCAATATGGACTTCACCATCCTGAACCGCCTGCCAGCGTCCACCATGGGAGCGCAAAACAGCCAGACCATCCATCTTGCCCTGAGAAGCGTACTTACCCAGAGGTCCATTCAGTGAGCCTTCAATGTGATGGATAAGACCACTTTCCATGTGCTCGGTCATGGGAGCATGGCAAGGAAAAGCCGCACTGGGGAACCACATCAAACCTTTGGTACCCATTTCCTGGGCAGCATCAAAAACCTGATTCATCACTAGATCACCATTCCGAAAATGATGGTGTGAAGAAATCGTCATACCATTTTTTAGCCCTGCCAATTCAAGAGCTTCTTTGATGGATCCCACCACCTTGTTGCCATCACTGGGGTAATCTGAACATGAAGCAATCGGTGGAGCAGCTTTATGACCATCAGGTTTATAGCCATTCACACCTTGAAAAGGAACCTGGGATTTGCCATTGACTTCTGTTGGCACCATCCGTCCCGCTGCATTTTTTACTAATTCATATTTTTTATTCATCTTTATCCCTTTTTACCACAGAGCGCACTGAGGGCACGGAGTTAAATATTGTGCAAGACCCTCTTAATTCCATTCTTTAATAGTTTTACGTTGAAATTGATTATTAAGCCTAAATGCTTATCACTCAGATTTAGATACGTAAGCGTCCGGGCTAGGTGGATATCCAAAATCCCATCTACAGACTTTAATTCTATTATTATTTGATCTTCTACAAGTAAATCGATTCGATAACCAACATCCAGTTGGTGACCCTTGTATTGAACATCAATTGGCACTTGTCTCGGAGTAGATATTTTTTTCAAAACGGACAGCTCATAGAATAGTGCAGCCTCACAAGCCGATTCCAGTAGTCCTGGGCCAAGATTTTTATGCACCTCTATTGCAGCACCTATTATCTGCTCTGATAAAAGGTTTAGCGTTTTTAGTGATGGTGTCATCTGTCTTCCATTTTCAATTCTCTGTGGTCTCTGCGAGCTTCGTGGTAAAGTGCTTTATTTTACTCTTTCCAGTTCTTTGCCAGCAAACCTGTGTCAACGGCCATGCGAATGGTACGTTCGGCGCGTTTGACAACGGGGGGATCAATCATTTTGGAGCCCACAGCAACGACACCAAGACCCTGGGCTTCTGCTTCATCTGCGGCAACAATGATTTGTTTTGCTTTTGATATTTCAGCTTCAGTAGGAGCAAATTCTTCATGAATTGGTTTGATCTGGCGGGGATGAATACAGCCCATGCCATCAAATCCCATGGATTTAGTTACACGCACAGATTCTCTCAAAGCGGTCTCATTACCCACATCACTAAAGACGGTATCGATGGGTTGAATTCCAGCGGCACGTGCAGCATTCACAAGCATGGAACGAGCAAAAAAAGATTCCTTGCCTCCCAGGGTACGCTGGGTACCAATATCAGCGGTATAATCCTCCAGGCCCATGGCCAAACCTACATTATTTTTACTCGCAGTAGCTATATCGTAGGCATTGAGCACACCCAGAGCACTTTCAAGAATGGGCATGTAGTAGATATTTTTCTTGAGACCCTTCTCTTTAAGAATGGACTGAACCTTGGCTTCCATGGCAATGACCTGATCAGCCGTCTCTGCTTTGGGTAAAAGAATGGTGTGGACATTATGGGGAATAATAGACTCCAGATCCTGCATACCCAGCTCGCCCTGGTTGATCCTGACCATGCGCTCGGCACCAAAGAAATCCAGGGTCCGTAGAGCATTTCTCACGATATATCGGGCTGCGTCTTTCTCTGCTGGCGGAACAGAATCCTCAAGATCCAGAATAATGCTATCCGGTTGATGGATACCAGCATTCAAAAACAATTTGGGCTGATTCCCGGGTAGATATAGGCGACTCCGACGGAAACGTCCGAAAGACGTTTCATATTGAGCATGGGCTTTAAACTCTGGGAGCACCTCTTTATCTATTTCAGGATGGGCCCGCTTGACCACGGTTTCGATTTGAGCCATCATGACAAAGGGTAATGCCCCAAAGTCCTTAATTTCTACAGAGCCAGTAGTGATCCCCAGACTGGCCAAAGTCGTTTCAGCAAGATCACGAATGGTCTTTGAAAACAGGGCATCTACTTTGCTTTCAATATTAATTATTAGTGGGTCTGAAGCGGGTTTATAAAATACCTGGCAATCAGATTTAATACGTGTCCCCTGAGGACCTGCCTGAAACATCTTGCTCATTGTCACTTCACCTTAAACAAAGGGTTCAAGTTCATATTTTCGTTTCTGTCATAAGACGATTCGACCTAGAGAAATTGTCGAATTTGGATGGCAAATATACTCGCCGAATTCAGCCCCTTCAACCATTACCGGAAGGGCATTAATAAATATTTTTATATAAACAAACCAATAGCGAAATACCACCCCTCTTGGAGATAAGGTCATGCAAACTGGATGCCTATTTTGTCAGTATATCCAGAATTTTTTTATTGGCTTTGGGAAAAGCGTAGTCCTTGAGCTCATCCATAAAAACCCAGCGATTTTCCGTGGACGCAAAGCTTAGGGCTTCACCACTAACCCAATCACAAAACCAGGCAGTCAGTGTGATCTTAAAGTGAGTGTAGGCATGCTGGATGGTTCCTATCTCCTCGCCCAGATCTACCTCAAGCCCTGTCTCTTCTTTGATTTCTCTCAAAAGAGCAGCTTCACCTCGCTCCCCTTTTTCAATTTTGCCACCAGGGAACTCCCAGAGTCCTCCCAGTAAGCCGTTTTCAGGACGTCTTTGAATAAGGAGCTTTTGATCACGACGGATCAACCCGACGACGATATGATAATGAGGGATAGGCCTGCGTTGAGGTTTCACAGGATAGGCTTCCATGTCACCTGCCTGTCTGGCCGCACAGGTTTGATCTATGGGGCAATTAGCACAGTCAGGGTTATGTGGTGTACAGACGGCTCGTCCAAGATCCATTAATCCCTGATTAAAGGCGCCTGGATGTTTAACAGGAATGAGCCTGGTAAGCTCTAAGCTAATATCTGATCTGGTTTTTGACAGAGTGATGTTGGACTTCAGTCGGGTCAGGCGGGCAAAAACTCTCAACACATTGCCATCTATCAGGGGGACCGCCTCTCCAAATGCCAGACTGGCGATAGCTGCAGAAGTATATGGACCTATACCCGGAACTTTAAGCAACTCGTTTACTCTGGTAGGTAGAACTCCACGAAACTCATCCACAACATATTTTGCCCCGCGATGGAGATTTCTAGCCCGTGAATAATAACCTAGACCTTCCCAGCTTTTTAAAATCTGATCCTGTTCGACATCAGCCAGGTGTGAAATTGTGGGGTAGTCACGCATCCAGTTTTTGTAGTAAGGCCAAACTGTTGTGACCTGGGTTTGCTGGAGCATGACTTCAGCCACCCAAATCGCATATGGATTTGAATCACCCCTACCAGGAACGGGTAAATGTGCCCGCTCAACCTGGAACCATTTTATGAGTTTTTTGGAAAAGTTTTGTTGGTCTAACAACTGGTATGATCAGGAATCGTTTTGCTCAGCCAATGCTTTGATATGAGTATGATCCGAGCCACAACAGGCTCCAATAAATTCGACACCCAGCTCTTTGACTTCTTCAGACCAAGCGACAAAAGCTGCAGGTGTAACCTTTTTGATCTTTCTCTTTCTTTTACTCTCGGGTTGCTCCAGCGCCACATTGGGATAGGCCAGCAAGGGCACAGAAACGGCTTCACGCAGCTCACTGAGCGCCATCTTCGAAACTTCTAGATTGGAACAGTTCACTCC
This sequence comes from Fidelibacterota bacterium, assembly GCA_013202495.1. GTDB lineage: Bacteria > Fidelibacterota > UBA8477 > UBA8477 > JABMPR01 > JABMPR01. Next base: position 11,817 of record JABMQQ010000236.1, read on the forward strand.
AATGGCGGAAACACCCTTCTTTTCAAGAAATTTGGCTGTTGTGACGATATCATCACCATTATAGATGTTGCCTTCTCCGTTGAGAGTAAAGGAAACCCAGACTGGTTTATCATATCGTAAAGCCAGCTCAGTCAAACCTTTGGCTTCCCGGGCGGAATTCATGGTCTCCAGCAGCAGAATATCGGTTGAATGATGAGCCAGATTATCCAGCTGGGCATCATGCCAGGGTCGTGAAATAATATTTCCAGGAAATTCCTGGGGGGCCCAGCAATCTGCCAGGGGTGCGATTGAGGCAGCAATTTTGATATCTTTCCCTGATTCTTGAACCGTTTTCCAGGCTAGGCGAATTGCCAGCAGGGTTAAAGCTCGAGCGCGGGTGTGTGCATCAACCCCAGATAATCCGGCCTGATGCAATGCGTATGGAGTGGTTCTAAAGGTGTTGGTGGTAATGACCTGAGCTCCCGCTTCAATATTCTCTTTATGAATCTGAGTAATATCTTCGGGATTAGATTGTAGAACTGTAGCTGACCAGAGGGGTGCAGTTAGCTTGTGACCCATCTCTTCGAGGCGGGATCCCATAGCTGAATCAAGAATGATAGCGCTCATGAAGGCTAGCTTACTCCACCAGGGACTGGCTTAGTTGGATGACATTTCCATCTGGATCTGTAAACGAGGCGAGGCGTGTAAGACCAGGGATTTCTTCCTTATCAAATAATTTGATACCCTTCCCCCTCAGAAAGAGTTCGGATTTTTCAAGATTTTCAACATCAATGACGAGAGCCCCAATGGGATTTGCGTTTGTGGCCTTAACGCCGTGGATGGCAATCTTGGCTCCGGGACTAATTTGAAATTCAGCCCAACTGGACTCCCGGTCTTCAAGAACCAGCTCAAACTCCAGATCATCTTGATAAAAGGCTTTGGCTCGCTCAAAATCAACGACAGGGAACCAGACCAGATCAAACTGTTTATACCAACTCATTCTTGTCCCTCATGCAATGGTTAAAAGTTCTTCGAGTTCACCGAAG
>JABMQQ010000255.1 GCA_013202495.1 Fidelibacterota bacterium
AGATGGCGCAGGGCGCCAAGCCCGGCGAGGGCGGGCAGCTTCCCGGCCACAAGGTCAGCGAGGACATCGCCCGCATCCGCCACACCACCGCGGGCGTGACGCTCATCTCGCCGCCGCCGCACCACGACATCTACTCCATCGAGGATATCGCACAGCTCATCCACGATCTCAAGTGCGCGAACCCGGACGCGCGCGTGTCCGTCAAGCTCGTGTCCGAGGCGGGCGTGGGGACGATCGCGGCCGGCGTCGCCAAGGCGAAGGCCGACATGGTGCTCATCTCGGGGCACGACGGCGGGACGGGCGCGTCGCCGCTCACCGCCATCAAGCACGCCGGCCTGCCGTGGGAACTCGGCCTGGCCGAGGCGCAGCAGACGCTGTGCGGCAACCGGCTGCGCGACCGCATCCGCGTGCAGGTCGACGGCCAGCTCCGCACGGGCCGCGACCTCGCCGTCGCCGCGCTCCTCGGCGCGGAGGAGTTCGGGTTCGGCTGCACGCTGCTCGTCTGCCTCGGCTGCGTGATGATGCGGAAGTGTCACATGAACACCTGCTCCGTCGGCGTGGCCACGCAGGATCCCGAGCTGCGGAAACGGTTCGCCGGCAAGCCGGAATACGTCGAGCGGTTCCTCCGCTTCATCGCGCAGGATTTCCGCGAGCACATGGCCCGCCTCGGCTTCCGCACCGTCGAGGAGATGGTCGGGCAAGCGGACCTGCTCGAGTTCGACCCGCCCGCGGGCCACCCGAAGGCCGGGCTCCTCGACTACGGCCGCCTGCTCCAACGCGCCTCGGACGGCGGCCGCCACTGCGTCCGCGCGCAGGACCACGCGCTCGAGGGAAAGCTCGACAACGATATCATCCGGCAGGCGAAGGCGGCGATCGAGAAGGGCGAGCCGGTCGAGATCGAGATGCCGATCCGCAACGTGCACCGGGCCGTCGGCACGATGCTGAGCGGCGAGATCGCGAGACGGCACGGCCTCAAGGGCTTGCCCGCCGACACGATCCGGCTGTCGTTCACGGGCTCGGCCGGGCAGAGCCTCGGCGCGTTCCTCGCCGCCGGCGTGACGATCCGCGTCGAGGGCGACGCCAACGACTACGTCGGCAAGGGCCTGTCGGGCGGAAAGATCACCGTCGTGCCGCCGGCCGACGCGACGTTCAAGCCGCACAAGAACATCATCATCGGCAACACCGCGCTCTACGGCGCCACGGGCGGCGAACTCCACGCCTGCGGCGTCGCCGGCGAACGGTTCGCCGTGCGCAACAGCGGCGCGCGGGCCGTCGTCGAAGGCGTCGGCGATCACGGCTGCGAATACATGACCGGCGGCACGGTCGTCGTCCTGGGCTCCGTCGGTGACAATTTCGCGGCCGGCATGACCGGCGGCATGGCCTTCGTCTACGACGCCGACGGCCGGCTCGAGGAGCATCTCAAC
>JABMQQ010000237.1 GCA_013202495.1 Fidelibacterota bacterium
ACTTTTCACTTTTCACTTTTAACTTTTCACTTTTCACTTTTGACTTTTGACTTTTGACTTTCGACTTTTGACCTTCGACCTAAAACAACTTCCCCTGCCAGGTATCCCGGTGATTTAGCTCCAGATCCATGAGGTGCGTAAGTTTGGGAATATTGTAACCCCAACGAGGGGCAATCAAGATCTCATCAGGTGCATCACCAAAAAGTCGTTGTATAACGATCCTGGGGTCTAGTCTTTCCAGAATATCTGCCACCAGCTCGATGTACTCATCAGCCTGGAATAAGGGGAAAGGCTCATCATTGTAACGCTTGGCCAGAACAGTTCCTTTCACAACATGGAGCTGATGGATTTTCAGGAAATCTAGTCCAAGATCATTGGCAGCCACACCGGTTTCCAGCATCATTTCCTTTGATTCAACCGGAAAGCCCAAAATGATGTGTCCTGCGACTTTTATGCCATACTGCTTGGTTAATTCAACTGCCTTTATCACGGACTCATAATCATGACCCCGGTTCATCCAATCAAGGGTTTCATCGTGAATGGACTCAATGCCATACTCAAGGGTAACATTCACCCGCTCATTCAATCCAGCGAGATACTCAAGCAGGGGCTCATCAACACAATCACTACGTGTTCCAATATCCAACCCAATGACATTGGGATAATCCACGGCCTCCTCATACATACGTTTCAGTTTATCCAACTCATCATAAGTATTGGAATATGCCTGAAAATAGGCAATGTACTTCTGGACATCATAGCGGTCGATCATGAAGGGGATAGAGGCTTCCATTTGCAAAGGAATGGACATATCTTTATTGATGTAGTGGGGGACAAAGCTATCATTATTACAGTACACACAACCACCTCGACCCTTGGAACCATCACGATTCGGGCAGGTAAATCCACCATGTAATGAAACCTTGCGGATTTTCTCACCATAAGTCTTCTGGAGGTAATAGTTGTAGTTGTGGTAACGCCGGTTTAACCAGATTTTTACTTGATTTCCAGCATCAGTTGTTGAATTTGCACTCATGTCAGTATTTAACCCTGTTCACTACATATCAGTACTTTTTTTCAAGAGGAAATCGATGGAATTTTCAACCCCCGGGAGTAATTCTTCATGTCATTGACCCACCGAGTAGTTTTTGTTTTAATAATGATTACACACCTGAGTGGTCAGGACAAAATCTGCATAGTAAAGCATAAAGATATTGATGAGCAGAGCGCTATTATCAAGAGCCAAACCTATGATAATGTCTATTGGTTATGTAATGATTCAGGTGATAAACCCTTTGTGTTTCCTGTGACCGGACAAGGCGAAATGATTGTACCGGATTTTATGAAAAAGCGGTACATCGGTAAAAAAATTGATGAGTATCCGGGTATAAAAATAAAAAATGCCAGTCTCATCGATTGGGAAGCACTGGCTGTATTAAAGGATACCTTGATTATTGCTGACGTAGGCAATAATGGAAATACGAGACGAGATATGGGTGTATATCTCATTCCTGAACCGAATCCTCGTTCAATCTATGAAACCCGCCCGCTGCTCTGGCTGCCTGTCCGTTATGAAGATCAATCCAAATATCCTGCTGAAGAATGGGAATTTGATTGTGAGTCAATTTTCACCTTTCAGGGCAAAATATATTTTCTCACCAAACATCGTTCAGATCGGCATATCCGAAAACCCGCTGCTGCAACCAAGCTTTATAGAATGGATACACGCTTCACCCATAAGGCTAATGTGTTAAAACTGATCAACCGCAAAGATAACCTGGGTGGCTGGGTAACGGATGCCAGTATGGCACAAGATGAATCTGCTATGGTTTTAATAGCCCAAAACCCACTGGCAACCATCATATGGTATTTCCCTAAACCCAAACAGGGCGATGATTTTTTAGCTCAAACTCCAAGATCATACAGCCTCGTTAAAGCGGATCAGGCTGAAGGGGTTTGCTTTAAGGATCCCCAAACAATTATTGTAACCAACGAACAGCGGGAATGGTTTGAAATACCGCTCACAGCTTTTAGTAAATAGAATATTCCAAGGATATTAAATGAAATACGATTATTTATCACATCGCAATCACTACAAGTCTGGTGATTTTACTCTTACTGGAGCCATCAAAAATTATGCACCGGATCTAAAGATAGAGCCTGTTCATACTGAGGTGCATCTATCGGTTGATCTGAAGCAGAAATCAGCAGCTGGGCATGCATTAATCACCCTGCGAGCTAATGTGGAGGGACAGCATTCAATTAAACTGGATGCAGTAGATTTTGAGGGAGTAAAAGTCCAGGACCTAAGCAATAAAGGCATGGACTTTACTTATGATGATTTAGCGATCAATTTGAATTTTGATAAATCCTTTGCGGCAAATGAAGCCTGTGTTATCCGAGTAGATTACCGTGTTCAAGAACCTATCTCTGGGCTCCAATTTTCAGCCCCTGATAAAAAACGTCCTGACTTTCCCTATTATGCCATTACAGACAATGAGACTGAGCGTGCGCGTTATTGGTTCCCCTGTGTAGATTTCCCCACCGTACGACCAAAGATGGAATATTTCCTCACTGCAGATGAGAATTTAACCATCCTGGCAAATGGCGCCCTGGTTTCGGAGGAAATCAAGGATGGAATGAAGACCTCTCATTGGAAATTGGATTATCCCTGTCCCAGTTATCTCGCCTGTTTTGCCATCGGTGAATTTTCAGTTTATGAGGATAAACCACTGAGAGATATGCCCATTGCATACTTTGCCGACAAGTCCTACACACCGGAACAGCTTCAACGCACTTTTGAACCGACTCGTAAAATGTTGATCTGGATGGAGAAAAAACTGGATATGGCATTTCCATATCCCAAATATTTCCAGATTGCTGGTAGAGAAGTGGGCGGTGCCATGGAAAATATTTCTCTGGTATCCTGGGATGATAAATTCATGCTTGATGAAACCATGGCGAAGGAATGGAAATACATCATGGATCTGATCAATGTCCATGAAATGTCACATTCATACTTCGGGGATGCCGTTGTATCCTATGATTTCGCCCATGTCTGGCTCAAAGAGAGCTGGGCGACATATATCGAATCGGTCTGGCTGGAAGATTCTGAGGGAATCGATGCCATGCACTGGCAGCTCGCTGAAGAAGCCAGCAGCTATATGGGTGAAGCCAAGAATAACTATGTGCGTCCGATCATCACCCGAGAATACGATCATAGCTGGAATATGTTTGATATGCACCTCTATCCCGGTGGTGCCTGGCGTTTGCATATGCTGCGTCAGCTGGTGGGAGATGATAAATTCTGGGCTGGCGTCCAGGAATATGTCAATACCTACGCTGCCCGTACCGTAAAGTCCCTTGATTTCCAACGATGTATAGAAAATCATTCCGGTTTGAATCTGGATAGTTTCTTCGATATGTGGTTTCATTCAAAGGGATATCCCATTCTGAAAGCCAGTTTTGAATATGAAAAGAAAAAGGGCCTGGGCAAATTCACTTTTGAACAGACTCAGGTTGATGACAAAAAAGGAATCGAGTTGTTTGAAATGGATCTGGAGATTGGGTGGCAGGATAGCCAGGGCGTTGATCATGTCGATATGATTCATCTCACCAAGGGGACCCAGATAGTAAATATCAAAATGGATGAACCCGCTCACATCATGCTTGATCCAAACATGAAAGCTCTCTTTGAGGCAGAATTTAACCCTGGTGATGACAAACTGCGCCACCTCCTTAAAAATGGCAAGACAGTCCGCGGACTTATGCAGGCGATGAGTGAATTAGCCAGGACTGGCAAGCGTAAAAATTTGCAGGCCATCCGCGACTATCTCAAGCAAGAAAAGCGCTGGGGTCTCAGAATCCATGCTTATCGATCTCTGGGTTCCGCTGGGAATGCTTATGCCTATGCCCATCTCGCCGAACTGTTGCCACTTGAATCAGATCCCATGGTCATTGAGGAAGCTGCAAGAGCATGTGGTGCTCATCGAAATGGTGCTATGAGGGAATCCATTCTCTCGAAATTGAAAGCAAAGGATCTACCATATCGCGGAGAAATGGCTCTCCTGGAAAGTCTAGGTAAGCAACGTAACACAGAAGACATTACACTATTAGCTGCCTATGCAAAGAAAGATGGCTGGAGAAATTTAGTGCGCGCAGGAGCTTTTCTTGGTTTGGCTGCCAGTCGAAGCGAAACAGCTCTAGAAGCACTCCTGGATGGAATAGAAGATTCAGTCCAATTTTATGATGAGAAGGTAGCCAGACTTGTGGCACTTAAATCAATGAAGGATTGGATGGCACCCCATCTCCAGAAACAGATCACACAAGCTATTTGTGCAGCCACTGAAGATCCAAGCTACCCCGTTCAGATCAATGCTGCCAGAGGTCTGGGTGCTGCAAAAGAGAAGGCCGGAATTCCATTCCTTGAAGCACTTCAATCTAGACTGGCTGTGCAGGATCATCCTCTGGTAAAACGTCAACTCCAGGCCATACAAACCTCAAGTGATGGAACAGAGACCAAAAAATTGCAAAAGCAACTCGATGAACTCACCGAGAAATTAGGTGGTCTCGAAAAACGTCTGCAGGAGGTTGAATCTGAAAAATAGGATTCTATTGAAAACCAGTTGGCTGGTCATAGTACTTGCACTGATCTTCACTTCCTGTGAAAAGGAATCAAAGATTCTTGTTCTGGAGCTGGACATCGCTGAGCTGGTTTGCATGGATGGTCAAAAAATATTTGAAGGTCGTATCCTTGAGCTAGAGGGTATTAAGACTGTTTCTGCCAATATTCAAACCCACAAGGCACAGATTCGCTATCGGGAAAACCAGGTCTCCGCGGCTGAAATTGAAGCCCATCTTGGAGACTATGGCTTCACCATTGATGCCGTGCCTGGCAATGTGATCGCTCGCGGTCGCTTACCCCAATGCTGTTTCACCCCACAGACACTTAAGTGATATTAGGAAATTTATGATAACTCAAGAGCAATTCAGATCCTACTTTGACGTAGTTGGGAAACGTCTGTTTTTCAATCATGCTGCCTATAGTCCTATTTCCCGGCCCGTCGTGAATGCCATGAATGAATTTTTTGAGCATCGTCAAATGGGTAATCCACTAACCTGGAATATTGCAGAAGACCATATGGAAGGTCTCAGATCCAACTATGGGAAGTTGGTGGGAGCCCCTGCAGAACGGATTGCTCACATGGCGAATACAGTTTCAGGTGTCAATGTGCTGGCCAACGGTTTGGATTGGAAATCTGGCGATCATATCCTGCTCTATGTGGATGAATTTCCGTCCAATGTGATGCCCTTCCTGAATTTGAATGAAAGGGGAGTCGAGGTCGAATTCATTTCTGCCCCAGATGGGAGGGTAACCCCAGAACTATTTGAAGCAGCCTTGAAATCACAGACCCGACTTATTTCAATCAGCAGTGTTCAATATTTAACTGGTTTTCAGGCGGATTTAGAAACTCTCTCAGAGTTGTGTCATTCCAGGAATATAATTTTTTCCGTTGATGCCATCCAATCAGTGGGTGTTGTCCCCACAGATGTCATCGCTTCAGGAGTTGATTTTATGGCAGCTGGTGGACATAAATGGATGATGTCTCCCCTGGGAACAGGTTTCTTATATGTCACCGAAGAACTCCAATCACGACTAAAGTTAGTCCATCGGGGCTATATGGGTCACGTTAATCCTATGGATTTTGGAAATTTTGAGCAGGAGCTTACCCCTGACGCAAAACGCTTCGAACTTGGTGCTTTTAATGCTTCAGGAATGGTCGGGGCTGAAAAAGCCACCGAATTGCTTCTGGAGTGTGGTGTTGATAGCATTTTTCGCCATGTGCGCAAGCTAATAGGTCAATTTGAATGGGGTTTGGAAGAACTGCCCTATAAAACCATGTATCAATTTGAAGAGAATGAGCAAAGCAGTATCTGCCTGTTCTCACATAACGACGCTTCCAGAAATGAATCTATTTTTCAATCGCTTTCAGCATCTGGTGTAAATATCTCTTTACGTGGTGGTGGCTTGCGTCTGGCACCCCACTACTACAATACATCCGATGAAGTGGATCAGATTCTTGCTCTTTTGAAGGGGTGTTCCTGAGTAATATTACAGGAACCAGCATGATTTATGGGCGTAGATTAAGAATTAGCCGCCCGTCTATATATAATTGGAAACGAATCGAGGGATCAGCCATGAACCGATCACGACGAAGTATCATATTTCTGGCACTGGGGATGTTTTTATGCCTCGCACATTGTGCTAAGGAGGAAGTCGCAAACGTGTCTCTGGAAAAAGTTCCAGTTACTACAGGATCTAACATAGCGGCAGAGGAGTTTCAACGGGGGATGACCTATGCAAACACCCTTCAAGCAGTTGAAGCTGCAACCCATTTTCGTCTGGCCCTAGATGCAGATCCGACCTTTGCTTCAGCCTGGCTCAATCTGGCCTATGTTTCGCCTGGGACAGGATTGTTTGTATCCTGCTTAGACTCGGCCAAGGCTCATGCTTCAAAAGCAAGTGAGGGTGAACAGCATATTATACTGGCTGCTAAATATGGTTTTGAGGGGAACAATACCAAGCAAGAGAAGACCTTGCAGAAACTGGTTGATATGTACCCCGGTGATGAATCTGCTTATCTGCTCCTTGGAAATTATTACTTTGGTTTACGGCAATATCATCAGGCAATTCAGTCCTATAATCAGGCTACCAGGGTGAATAATAACCTGGCAATTCTCCATAATCAGTTGGGCTATTCACAAAGGGCTTTGGGGAATTATGGTGAGGCTGAAAAGGCTTTTAAATTCTATATCAAGTTGAACTCTGAAAACCCGAATGCCTATGACTCATACGCTGAGCTACTCATGGAGATGGGTCGCTTTAATGAGTCCATAGAATTTTATGCCAAAGCCTTGGAACAGGATCCAAATTTTGTGGCCAGTCATATCGGAATCGCCTGTAATTATGCCTTTTTAGGAGAGCACGATAGAGCCCGTACTCAATTAGAATTATTAAAGGAAATTGCCCGGAATGATATTGATACAAGACGAGCCATTTTTACCGAAGCTTTAACTTATGTCTGTGAGGGAAACATGTCTCAGGCTGTGCAGTCCATGCTGTCAAATTTTAAACTGGCTCAAGAGAGGCAGGATGTTGGAAATATGGCCAATGATTTGGTCATATTAGGTAATCTATATCTGGAATTGAACCAGCCTTCGGAGGCGTTGCCTCGCTTCAACCAATCCATTGAGGTGATTGATAAATCAAGTTTACCACAAGCTGTCAAAATCAACGCTCACACCACTCATCTGTTTAATATTTCACGAGTTTTTGCCCTGGAAGGTGAATTTGAAAAGGCCAAGGAGACCTCTGATCTATTTGCTGAGCAAGTAGGTATCAGGAAAAATCCCATTCAGATAAAACTAATCTCTCAATTAAATGGAATCATCGCCCTTGAGGAGAAAAAGTACCAAATTGCTATTGATAAGCTCGAAGAAGCCAACCAATTGAATCCCTACAACCTTTATCGCATTGGGCAGGCATATGAGGGACTGGGTGAAGCGGAGAAAGCCGCCCGCTTCAAGTTACAGGCTAAAGAATTGAATGTGTTGAACAGTATGGATCAGGCAGTGGTATTAAGCAAAACGAAGTTCTCCAAGAATCCCGCCTAAGCAGCAGGAGCAATATGGAAAAACACAGCAAAGAAGTGGAACAGACTACCTGCTAAAACAAATCCATGCCAGATCGCATGATTGTAAGGCAACTTCTCCCAGGCATAGAAAATAACTCCCAGCGAATACGCCAGCCCCCCGGCCGCTAACCACGCCAGACCTGCTAAAGGCAGCGCTGCCAGGAGGGGTTTAATGGCAATAATAACTACCCATCCCATGAGAAGATAAAATATTGTGCTGAGAACATCGTATTTTGGCCCGAATATGAGTTTGAAGGTAATGCCTATTATGGCCAACCCCCAGATCGTACCTAACAGACTCCATCCCCAGGGTCCCCTCAAGGTGACCAACAAAAATGGGGTGTAAGAACCGGCAATCAGCAGATAAATCGCTGAGTGATCAAAGATTCGCAATAGTTCTTTGATGCGAGGAGTTTGGAAACCGTGATAGAGCGTGGATGCCAGGTACAACAGGATTAAGGAAGCACCATAAATACTAAAACTTACCACATGCCAGGCAGTTCCATAGAGGGCAGCTCGGACTACCAACAGGACAAGTCCTGTGATGCTGAATCCAACACCTATACCATGAGTGATGGTGTTGGCTAGCTCCTCATAGTCTGCCCGTGACCGGCTCACTTTAGATTTCCAATTTCTTCAAAGAAATAGACAATACTTTCTATACCCTTATGGAAGTTGTATAGACTGAAGTTTTCGTTGGGGGCATGGGCATTTTGATCAGGCAGACCGTATCCCATAAGGAGTACAGGTGCCTTGAGAATATCTGCGAAAACTTTCACAATAGGTATTGAACCACCTTCACGCAGAAAATCAACTTCTTTCCCAAATGCTTTTTTCAGGGCTCGAACCCCGGCTTGAAGTCCAGGGTTGTCAAGATCAGTTACATATCCAAAGCCACCATGCATGGCTTCAATTTCTGCTTCCATGCTTTCTGGAATAAGAGATTTGACATAGGCGGTGAATTTATCGGCAATATCCCCAGGATCCTGATCTGCTACGAGACGCATGGATACTTTTGCATGAGCCTCTGCTGGGATAACGGTTTTAGCTCCCTCACCTTGGAATCCGCCCCAGATACCATTGATATCAAATGTGGGTCGTGCCCAAAGCCGTTCTAAATCATCGTAACCCGCTTCACCAAAAAGAGCAGGAGCATTGATGCTATCAGCAAAATCTTTAGCGCTGAAAGGTAGATTGCTAAGTTTGTCATGCTCGTTCTCAGTGATAGGTAAAACATCATCATAGAATCCCGGGATCAGGATACGTCCATCTTCGTCTTTCATTTGAGCCAGAATTTCAACTAGCGCATTGATGGGATTCTTCACCAGACCACCAAAGGAACCAGAATGAAGATCTGTGGATGTACCTCGCAGGTTTATCTGGAGGTATGCCAGTCCACGTAGACCATAAGTGATTCCAGGATACCCTTCTCTAAACATAGGGGTATCAGAGATGACCACATAGTCGGCCGCCAACATTTCCTCGTGCTTCTTGATGAAGTCTTCCAGGTGGGCGGAGCCAACTTCCTCTTCACCCTCGAAAAGCAACTTTACATTCACAGGAAGTGTACCCCTGGTTGCCAGCCACGCTTCAATAGCTTTGAGGTGGATATATATCTGTCCCTTGTCGTCTGCAGATCCACGGGCGAAAATTTTACCATCTTTTATGACAGGTTCAAAGGGTGGTGAGCTCCACAACTCAACCGGATCAACGGGTTGAACATCGTAATGTCCATAGATGAGTAGTGTAGGTGCTCCTGGTGCACCAAGCCATTCAGAATAAACGACTGGATGTCCATCCGTTTCAAAGATACTCACCTCATCCATACCGATGCTGCGCATTTCCTTTTTCAGTAGCTCAGCCATATCGCGCATATCATCAATATTATCAGGATTTGAACTGATGCTGGGAATCTTGAGAATATCAATCAATTCCTGCTCATATCTGTCATGGTGTTGTCCTAAAAAGTCCAGCGTTTTCTTCATATCTTAGTCCTGCAGATCATTCAATTCTTGTTGCACAAATTCTACCAATTCTTTCAGGTTCTCTGCTGAAAAATCAAACTTGATGCCCATGGCTTCCCAGACTTCAGGTAAAGGTTTGGAACTTCCTAGACTCAATCCGTTGATGTAGCCTCTTAAGGCAGCTTCTGGATCTTGTTTGTAGAGACGGTAAACCTGGAGAGCTCCCAATTGGGCTATTCCATATTCAACATAATAGAAAGGCATCCCAAAGATATGGAGTTGACGCTGCCAGCCTTTGCGTCTGAAGTGATCATAGCCATCCCATTTAACCAGCCCTGAAGTAAAACGACCATTCAATTCGTCAAAATATGCATCGCGTTCTTCAGACGTATGGTTGGGATTTAAATACACCCAATGCTGGAATGCATCTACTGTGGCACACCAGGGGAAGAATGAGATGATGCCTTCGAGGTGTTCGCGACGGGCTCTGATATGATCCTTTTGATCATAAAATTTATTCCATAATTCTGCAGTTAGTAACTCCATACTCATGGATGCGGTTTCGGCCATTTCAGAGGGGGTGTCGCGATAGTGAATCATGGGCTCGTCATTGGTGAGGAAGGTATGCATGGCATGTCCGCCCTCGTGGCACATGGTAACGACATCACGATGGGTGCCTGCAGCATTCATAAAAATAAAGGGCATCCCTGTCGTTTCTAGTCCATAATTGTAGCCGCCTGGAGCTTTGCCCTTTCGGGATTCAAGATCAAACAGGTCTGCAGCCTTCATAGCTTTAAGATTATCACCAAATTGGGGATGAATTTCACCAAAAATATTCACGGCACTTTCAAGTAACTCTGACCCAGTCTTGAAGGGTTTCAAAGCTTCCTGACCTTCAGGTTCACCAGCAACATCCCAGGGACGATAATCATCTTTTGCCAGTCCCAGTTTATCACGATGAGATTCCCCGATCTTTTTGGCAAGAGGAACAATATGTTCTTCTATGGCATTCTGGAAATCGACGGCATCTTGTGGTGTATAGTCAAAACGTTGGTGCTGATCATGACTGAAGTCGCGATAATTGTCATACCCTGCATTTTTTGCAGACTGAACCCTTAATTTTAACATGTCATTATAAATCCGGTCTGCTTCATCTTTAATGGAGTACCGTTTCTCACTAATGGCCAGCCAGGCTTCCTTGCGAATAGCCCGGTCAGAAGATTGTAGTTTGACAGAAGCTTTGGGCATGGGCATCTCTTCACCATCTAAAGTGACGGTGAGTCCACCTGTGAGTTGATCATACTGAGTACTCAACTTTGAAATCTCTGCTGACAACTCGACGTTTTCTTTACGGAACAATTCAAGTTCGCGTCGCAACTTTTTCTTGAGCTGGCCGAAACGTGCGTCTGGTAGTTCAGAAAATGAGGGATGATTCACGATCATCTTCTCCACGACATTGGCGGCTTTTTCCAATTCAGGTGAGATTTTTGTGGCAAACAGTTCGTGACGATCCAGGTATTCCTGATTGGTGGTTTCCCGGGACATGTTGATATATGACCAGGCATTCTGCTCGTGAAATACACTTAAGGTTTCGCTATAATGCAGGATCAGTTGGCCTAAAGTTTCACTGTCGTTAACCTCGCTGCTGATGAGAGCATCGAAATAGGGTTTTAAATCTGTCCAGGAATTTATAGTAAGGTCTGTTGGAATAAAATTAGTTGGTCGATACATATCAGGCTCCTCTATTGTGAAATCGCTCTAACTGTGGGCATGTTACACGTGTCCCTCCCTGAAGCAAGGGCATTTTCTATGCCAATGAGTAGAGAGAACGGCTGACCTCATCAATATCTCACTTTGGTGAGCCTAAATATTGGTTAACATGCTAGCGACGGGGGTCTTGTCAAATATTAGAGGAGTTTGTGTACATGGAAAAAACCAGGAAAAAACTCAGTTTCCTCGATCGATATCTAACACTCTGGATACTCCTGTTCATGGCAGCGGGTGTTCTGGCTGGATATGCCATGCCTGGTTTGAGTGAGTTCTGGAATAGTATGCAATCTGGTACTACCAACATTCCTATTGCTATCGGTCTCATTATCATGATGTACCCACCCCTGGCCAAGGTTCGTTATGAACGCCTCGGGAGTCTATTCAAGGATGTTCCCGTGTTAAGCTTTTCACTGATCCTAAATTGGATTATAGGTCCCTTGCTCATGTTTGTCCTGGCCATCACATTCCTTCAGGGATATCCCCACTATATGACGGGATTGATCCTGATTGGTCTGGCACGTTGTATTGCCATGGTGATTGTCTGGAGTGACCTAGCTGGAGGGGATCGAGAATACACAGCAGGGCTGGTTGCTCTCAATTCAATTTTTCAGATTCTCTTCTTCTCATTGTTTGCTTATCTCTATTTGACCGTATTTCCTGCCTGGTTCGGCTTTGAACTAGAAGCTGCCAGCATATCGATGCTGGATATTGCCAAAAGCGTGGGCATTTATCTGGGAATTCCCTTTTTTGCTGGCCTCATGTCGCGTCTGGTCCTCATGCGCATAAAGGGGGAGCAATGGTATAACAAAATATTTATCAAGACCATCAGCCCACTCACTTTGGTGGCCTTACTTTTTACGATCTTCGTCATGTTCTCTCTCAAGGGTGAACTCATTGTAGAAATCCCTCTTGATGTGTTAAGAATCGCACTCCCATTGGTCATTTATTTTCTAGTCATGTTTTTTGTATCCTTTTACCTCGGTAGCAAAATAAGCAATTCGTATGAGAAGGTGACTTCCCTGGCCTTTACTGCAGCCAGTAACAATTTTGAGCTGGCTATTGCAGTCGCTGTGGCCGTATTTGGAATCAACTCAGGGGAAGCCTTTGCCGCTGTTATTGGACCGCTGGTTGAGGTTCCTGTTCTCATAGCTTTGGTGAATGTATCCCTGCGTTTCAAGTCCTCGTTTAAAACGACCTAGATTGATATTGAAAGGAATTTCATGCAGATAGGTGCCTATAAATTAACATCCCTCGTGACATCCACATTTGCTCTTGATGGGGGAGCCATGTTTGGTGTTGTCCCCAAAACCCTGTGGTCAAAGCAAGTTGCAGTGGACGATTTGAATCGCATTGATATGGTGACCCGAACCTTGTTGTTAGAGTCCAAGGATAAGAAAATTCTCATCGACACTGGTAATGGAGATAAATGGAAACCACGGTATAAGGAAATCTTCAAGATTGAATTGGATCCATATATTCTGCCTCAGAGTCTGGCAGCTCATGGCGTTAGTGTGGAGGACATAACGGATGTTATTTGTACCCACCTACATTTTGATCATGTTGGTGGAAACACCAGAATGGAAGATGGAAAAGTGGTTCCAGTATTTCCGAATGCAAAGTACTGGGTCCAATCAGAAAATTGGAAATTGGCTAACAGTCCCTCTGAGAAGGATCGAGCTAGCTATTTAGCGGAAAACTGGGCGGTTTTGGCCGAAAATGGCATGCTTCAGATAATGAATTCAGAGCGCGAATTATTTGATGACATCAAGCTGAAAATCGTACATGGGCACACTCTGGGTCAACAGCTGCCGATTATTTCAGATGGTACATCAACCCTTATATATGGTGCTGACCTTTTCCCAATGAAAGCTCATATTCCCATTCCCTGGGTTATGGCTTATGATAATGAACCCATGCGTAGTATCGTTGAGAAAAAGCGGATTTTACCGGATCTCCTGGAGAAAGATGCCATGATATTTTTTGAACATGATCCCAGAACCATCGCCTGCAAGCTGACCTCATCCGGAAAAGGAATCTTCGGCGGTGAGGACATTACCATTTAAGTGATTTATCATGTTAATGTACGATGATCTTCAGCAATTCGGTTCCAATCTAGGAATCCACCGGCTTGGAGTAGCTGCTGTTGATAGCATTGTCTCTGAGCGGCTAAATGAATGGCTCAATCGTGGCTATCATGGGAAGATGTCCTATATGGAGCGAAATCAGGAGAAACGACTGAATCCTGGCGAACTTCTGTCTGGGGCACGCTCCATCATTTCAATATTTGTGAATTATCATCAGGACGAAAGGATGCCTGAGCTGGATGGAGTTATTTCCAAATATGCCAGGAGTATGGATTACCATACTGTATTGAAGGACATGCTCCATGAATTGGCAAATCTTTTACATGCAGAACAAGCAGAAGGTCTCACTCGGAAACAGAGAGCTCAAATGTATCGAGTATTTGTTGACTCTGCACCGGTGATGGAAAAGCATTGGGCAGCTGTTGCTGGCATTGGCTGGCAGGGGAAACACAGTAATATTATTACCAGAGAGTATGGCAGCTGGGGCTTTTTAGGGGAAATTATCACGGTTGAGGAATTTGATCGCTATAGTCTGGAGGTTCCTGATTTATGCGGAACTTGTACAGCTTGTATTGATGCCTGCCCAACACAAGCCATTACCGAACCCTATGTTGTGAATGGCTCAAAATGCATCTCCTATGCTACCATAGAGCTTGATGCCGAACTTTCCATTCCTGATGATTTAAAGGCAAATATGGACGACTGGATCTTTGGTTGCGACATTTGTCAGGATGTCTGTCCCTGGAATCGTTTTGCAAAACCATCAGACGTTCAATCTTTTTTACCTATAGAGGATTTGAGAAGTGGGGGAATTCCAGATTTTAGTGGGATGGACGAGGATGCGTTTAAAAATATATTTGCGTCTACCCCTCTAGATCGTCCTGGTTTGAAGGGTTTGAAACGTAATCAGGCCGTCAGGCATCAATCGACGAAATAAGCTCAACTTTCCAGTTTTCATCTACCCATAACATAAGAATGGTCATACTTAGATTCCAGGTTGCCATAATCTTGGCAGACTGCTGGAGCTGATCCAGGTGTTTCTCTTTTGAGACAGGATTGCCGGCACAGTCGTGGTGGGCTACCAGGGCAATTTGTTTGGAATGATGTTTATCTCGTGATACCAGAATTCTTTTAAGAATAAGGCGTGACGCAGTTGCTGTGGAAGCCATAATCCTATCAGGACCAGCTTCAGTGATGACGTCAATATATGTAGCGCCGGTGTAGGTTTTCATCCACTCATTTACTGGGTCTTGAACGCGACCATCCATGCAATTAATGACAGCTGCAAATTTGGGCTTCATTGGCTTTTTCCTTAATCTGAGGTTGGATTCGGGCTGGGTGATAGCCTGCTTTTGAGATCAACAATACGAGCATAGGAGTCGTGAATACGCTGGGGATCCACCTGACCATTCTCAATTGCTTGAAGAACAATCTCCTTGATTCTCTGGGAAAGATTCTCATCAAGATCCAGTGGATCAGAAAACTGAAGGATATCACAACCGGCATTGATGGCAGCAATGACAATCTCTTCCAATTCAAAACGCTTGATGATTGCACCCATCTGCAGGTCATCTGTAATGACCACACCGGTGTAGCCCATATCGTCCCTCAGGGTAACCTGTATGTGCGAATTTGAAATTGATGCAGGATACTTTGAATCAACATCTTTGTCCATGAGATGTCCTGCCATAATCATATCAACTTTGGCTGAATCAATTAAGCGTTGGAACGGTACCTGCTCCGAGGATCTCCAGGTGCTGCTGATATCAGTTATTCCATTGTGTGAATCCTCTCTTGAACTTCCATGACCGGGATAATGCTTGAGGGTTGTTAATACGCCGGAATCATTGTGGGCTCGAATAAAAGCCTTACTATAATCGAACACATCTCCCGGGTTTCTTGAGAAACTACGGTTGAGCTGTCCAATGGCCGGTGATATTCGATTGATGTTTACATCGACGACAGGTGCCAGGTTCACGTTGAGTCCAGCCTGATGAATCTGATTCGCCATGCGGGAATATATATCATAGGATTCAATAGTACTCAAATTTGCACCAACATGGGCAGCGGAGGGAAATTCTTCAAAGCCCTGAGTCTTGCGGAGCCTTCTCACCTTACCACCTTCTTCATCTACTGCCAGAAGTAGAGGCTGATCTACTGCTAGAGCCTTAAGGCTTTTTACAAATATGCGAAACTGCCGACTGTTTTTGATATTGTGTTTAAAAAAGATTATTCCACCAATATCACCACTCAAAATTTGTGATCGCGTCAACTCCATGGCATCAGCGTTCAAGTGGGTTCCTCGAATACCTACCATAATCATTTGACCGATTTTCTGCTCGAGGGCTTTGGGATCAAGCGAATCAGCTGGAGCTTGCGATTGGCCATTGGCCATCAGGGTGAAAAGACTTAGCAGGGCGAATTGGACTATCACCTTTGAAAGGTATGAGAGCTTATAGTATCGATTCATGAGGGCATGAAACTAGACGAGATTATGAAAACTATCAAGTATTTGCCGTCAGATCGCGACATTAATTATGGATTAAAAAGTCTGCCATTCCGACCATCAACCTAATGGTATTGAATATAATCAAGCCAATATGACAGTACCATGTCAAAATTAATACTGCCCAAACAAGTATATGAGCCATTATGGCGCATATATCCATGTGGCACGGGATTCGAATATAGAAATACCGTAATTGAGTGATTGACAAGAATTAAACAATAAAAGGAGATAACACCATGACACTAGTAAAAGTAGCCCGCCCAAGAATCAACAGAAGTTTTGACAACATGTTGAACAGCTTTTTTGAAGATATGAATTTTGACACACAGAGAAGTAGCCTGTGGCGTCCAGCAATGGATGCTGTAGAAGCAGCAAAGAACTTCGAATTGTCCTTCTCACTACCTGGTTTTGAAAAGGATAATATCACTGTCTCAGTGAAAAACAACACGCTCAACCTCAAAGCAACAAAGGCAGAGGTCAAAGAGGATGAGGGTCCGAAGTACCTGACACGTGAGATCGCACGAGGAAGTTATGAAAGAGATATAGAACTTCCGGAAAATGTGAACACTGACAAGATCGCTGCCGAATACAAGAGCGGCATTCTGACCTTGAGCATACCTAAGACCAAGGAAGCTCTTCCCAAGGAGATTGCAGTC
>JABMQQ010000238.1 GCA_013202495.1 Fidelibacterota bacterium
GGTGTGGTTGGAAAATTTGTTGAATTTTATGGTGAAGGTATTGCCAATCTCAGCCTGGAAGACCAGGCAACTATCGCCAATATGGCACCTGAATATGGCGCCACCATGGGTTACTTCCCTGTGAATGTCGCAACCATCAATTATTTGAAATTTAGTGGTCGTGATGCTGAGCAGGTTGCTCTGGTGGAAGCTTACACTAAGGCTCAGGGAATGTTTTATGAAGCTGGTGTTGACCAGGCAGTTTATTCAGCCAATCTTGAATTGGACATGAATACGGTTGTTCCTTCCATTTCTGGACCGAAGCGTCCCCAGGATCGTATTGAATTATCTAAGTCTAAAGCCACATGGGTCAAGGACCTCGAAGTTCTCAAGGGAGCCAGTAAAGGGGCTGTGGATGTAGCCGGGGGTGACTATCAATTGAAGGATGGCGATGTGGTTATCGCCGCCATTACCTCGTGTACCAATACATCAAATCCAAGTGTCATGGTTGGCGCCGGTCTAGTAGCAAAAAAAGCAGTGGAGTTAGGACTCAATATTAAGCCTTGGGTTAAACCAAGTCTGGCCCCAGGATCCAAAGTGGTTACTGACTATCTTGATGAATCAGGGCTATCAACTTACCTAGATCAACTCCAATTCAATCTGGTAGGATATGGTTGTACGACCTGTATTGGAAACAGTGGACCCCTCCCTGCTCCAATCGCATCAGCCGTAGAAACTGGGGATCTGGTGGTTGCCTCAGTGCTCTCCGGAAACCGAAATTTTGAAGGACGGGTCAATTCACATGTCAAAGCCAATTATCTGGCTTCACCTCCACTTGTTGTAGCATATGCGCTGGCTGGAACCATGAACATCGATTTGGCCACCGAACCACTTGGTCAGGATAAGAATGGCAATGATGTATTCCTGAAAGACATCTGGCCAACATCTACTGAGATTGCTGAAGCTGTGGCACTTGCTGTAAAACCTGAACAGTTTATCAGCAAATATGCTGATGTATTTAGTGGAGATGCCGCCTGGAAGGGATTGACCATTCCTGAAGGCAATACCTTCGATTGGGAAGCAGATTCAACTTATATCCGCAAGCCTTCATTTTTTGAGGGTATGACCCGCGAACATGGCCTACTCAGCGACATCACGGATGCTCGGGCTCTGGCACTTCTCGGAGACTCTGTAACCACGGATCACATTTCACCTGCAGGCGCCTTCAAGGCTGATACGCCGGCTGGGAAATACCTTATTTCGAATGGAACCGATGTGAAAGACTTCAATTCATATGGCAGCCGCCGCGGTAATCATGAAGTCATGATGCGTGGAACTTTTGCTAATATTCGTCTCCGCAATCTCCTGGCTCCTGGAACCGAAGGTGGTTTTACCAAAAAATTTCCTGAAGGTGAGGTCACAACTATTTATGATGGTGCCATGGCTTATAAAGCCGAGGGTACCTCCCTGGTGATCATAGCTGGAAAGGAATATGGAACTGGCTCCAGTCGTGATTGGGCTGCCAAGGGAACCTATCTTTTGGGTGTTAAAGCTGTTGTAGCAGAAAGTTTCGAGCGTATTCATCGCAGCAACTTGATAGGTATGGGTGTTTTGCCATTGCAGTTCAAAGATGGAGAGGGCCGGGTGAGTCTTGGATTGACTGGTGAAGAGACCTTCTCTATTGCTGGAATCTCTGAGGGACTCAAACCAGGTAAAGAACTGGAAGTCAAGTGTACCAGAACGGATGGGAGTCACTTTTCATTTATGGCAACTACTCGGATTGACACTCCCAACGAGCTGGAATACTATCGCCATGGCGGCATCCTCCAGTATGTGATGCGGTCTTTGCTGGATTAGTTTCCCCCTGACCGTCATTGCGAGGAATGAAGTGACGCGGCAATCTCCGAATTCGAGGTCGCCACAGTCGCCAGGCTCCTTCGCGAAGACTTTTGAGGTTTGTTTCGCTAGAGTTCTCGAAGGGTTTTAGACAAAACATGCGAGACGAAATCGTCATGCTTCGAGAACTTCAGTAAGACGATTTCCGCTAATCGAGCTCGGTGGGACGCCATGATTAATCTGGGTTGTACTGGATTTTCAACTTGAGAGAAATTTCTACTATCTTTCATCTGTGATTATCCTGGAATTTGTGATACATTTCGGCCTAACCCTAAATACAGTCGGATTAAAAAAATGAACCAAAAACCAAATTATTGTGTTTGTACTACAACATATTTTCCAGAACTCGTGAGTGAGTATGATTAAAGAAGCCCAACGCATTCTCAAAGATATCTTCGGATACGATGACTTCCGCCCTTTGCAAAAAGAGGTGATTGAAAATGTCCTCAAAAAAAAAGATACGCTGTGTATTATGCCTACTGGAAGTGGGAAATCTCTCTGTTATCAAATTCCTGCCCTACTCTTTGATGGTCTAACGATTGTGGTCTCTCCCTTGATTTCCTTGATGGAAGACCAGGTCAAACAACTTGAAGCCCTCGGTGTTGAAGCGCTGATGCTAAACAGCTCTTTATCAACGAATGAATATCAAAATAATATTCAACTTATTCGGCAAAGCAAAGTCCGCTTACTTTATTTGGCTCCTGAGACGCTACTCATGGAGAGAACGCTTGCTCTTCTTGAGTCTCAAAAAGTGGCTTCCTTTATTATTGATGAAGCTCACTGTATTAGCGAATGGGGGCATGATTTTCGTCCCGAATATCGTCGTCTTATGGATATTAGAAAACGATTTCCTGAAGCAGTCTGTCTGGCTTTGACTGCGACTGCAACTCAAAGGGTTCAGCAGGATATTCAAAAATCCCTGCGTTTTGATAAATCAGCTAGTTTTGTGGCCAGTTTTAATCGGGAAAATCTTTTCCTGGAAATTAAGCATAAATCCCAATCTGCTCAGCAAACGCTTGATTTTCTTGCAAGATTCCCTGACCAATCTGGCATCATCTACTGTCTCTCCCGAAAGCAGGTGGATGAAATGGCTGAATTTCTCCAAGATGAAGGTTATTCTGTCCAGCCCTATCATGCTGGTCTATCACCTGAGGTACGCCAACAGAATCAGGCTAGTTTTATCCGTGATGATACACAAATTATGGTAGCAACCATTGCCTTTGGTATGGGTATCAATAAACCAAATGTCCGTTTCGTTTTACACTACGACTTGCCGAGTAACATAGAAAGTTATTACCAGCAAATTGGACGAGCCGGTAGAGATGGCCTGCGAGCAGATTGTCTATTTCTCTTCGGATATGGTGATATTCGAAAGATTAAATATTTTATAGGGCAAAAAAATGAAAGTGAGCAAGTTGTTGCTCATACTCAATTGAATGCTCTAGTTGGACTTGCTGAGACAGATGATTGTAGACGTATTCCCCTGCTCACCTATTTTGGCGAAACCTACAATGATGTAAACTGTGGCATGTGTGATAATTGTT
The DNA here is from genome assembly GCA_013202495.1 of Fidelibacterota bacterium. Lineage (GTDB taxonomy): Bacteria > Fidelibacterota > UBA8477 > UBA8477 > JABMPR01 > JABMPR01. The sequence goes on from JABMQQ010000238.1 coordinate 3,420, forward strand.
TAGCTGAGGATCAAACATCCCGGGATGTAACCATTCCCGCCCAACAATTTTTATCCTGTGTCAAACATTCCGAACAAATTTTTGGCGCAGGTCAGATTATTGATATCCTACGAGGTTCAAAATCTCAAAAAGTGAAGAAATTTGGTCACCAGGAGCTCTCCACCTACGGAATTGGGAAAGATTTTTCAAAAACAGAATGGTTTTATCTTTCACGTCAGTTTGTGCAAAAGGGACTCTTAATCCAGGATATGGAGCATGGCAGTCTCAAGTTGACTGCAAAAGCCTGGGAAGTACTTCGAGGCAACCAAAATATCTCTGCCCGGTTGGAAGAACGGCAGGAAAAACGAGCTCAACCTAAAACAGAGCAACCATATGATTCTTCCTTATTTGAGTTGTTGAGGCAATTGCGCAAGACCCTGGCTGATGATTCTAATGTACCACCTTATGTGGTCTTCCCCGATAAAACATTGATAGAAATGGCGATCTATTTCCCTCAATCTGAAGTGGCGATGCTGCAATTGCATGGTGTCGGAAAAGTGAAATTTGTGAGATATGGTACTTCTTTTATACAATCAATCGCTGAATACTGCCAGACCAATCAGTTGAAAGAAAAACCTAAAGATAGGACTCATGGGAAGATTACGTCTCTGACTAAAACCATTGGAACACCCCGGCATCAGATTGTGGGGGAAAAATTCAATTCCGGTTCCACAATATTAGTGCTATCAAAGGAATTCAAGGTTCAAAAAAATACTATTCTGGATCATTTATATAGATATTCTGCCGAGGGTAATGCGCTGCGCACCACTTCTGATTTTCTTGAACTATCTCAGCTGTCTTCCACGACCCAAAAGGAAGTCTGCAAAGCCTTAGAACAACATGGTACGATTACTCTTCGTCCAGTATTCGAAGCGCTGGGACAGGAGATAAGTTACCAAGAACTAAAAATAATTCGTCTGCATTTTCTGGCCAACGAACAGAAAAACACATAAATTTAGCATTGTAACTATAGTATCACTATAGTATCATATCTCATGCCAAGGAAAATTAGAGAACTCATTGCTGAACTCAAAGCTGCTGGGTTTGTCAATAGGGGAGGAAACGGCAGTCATCGTAACTTTATTCATCCCAAGGGAGTGCTTGTCACCCTTTCAGGTAAAAGCGGATCAGATGCAAAACCATACCAGGAAAAACTGGTAGCTAAGCAAATAAAGGTATCTAGTTCATGAAAGATCACGATAAATATTTTAAGATCGTTGAGTGGTCAGAAGAAGACCACTGCTATGTGGGCTCTGTCCCAGGTTGGATTGGAAAATGCTGTCATGGGGATGATGAACACAAAGTCTATGGGGAGTTGTGTAATATCGTCGATGAATGGATCAATATTTATAAACAAGACGCTTTAGCCTTGCCAGCGGCTACTGCCGGGAAATCCTATTCGGGTAAATTTATCCTGCGTATAGATTCAGAACTTCATAAAGCCCTTGCTATAAAGGCTCTGGGCGCAAACGAGAGCCTAAATATCTATTGCCAGAGAATCTTGAAACAAAGTGTCATGACTCATTAGTAGGTCAAGGAGAGAGAAACCATCAATTCTGGTACATCGTAGCCCGTAAAAACAAAGACAGGTAAGAGTCATCCAAAACTTATCAATAATTATCATAAACAAAGAAGCCACCTCCTCAGGTGGCTTCTTATATTCATTCAGACTAGAATGAACCCGTGTAAATTTTATAACTGCATCCACTGTACAGCATCATTGAATACATCGGCCTTGATGCCGTGACGTCCCTCGAATTCTGTATAGGTCAGATCAAAGCCCTTTGATTCAAACATCTTCTTCAGCTCCCTGGCAGTCTCTACCTTGATCGCAGCATCATCAACTCCATGGGCCATATATAACCGTACATCCTTCCCAGTTTCAATATCCTGTTGAGTAAGAATTGACTTATCTCCCTCTGTATCCATGAGATAGCCGCTGAACCCGATCACGCCCTTAATCTTATCCGGATTCTTTAAGCCAATTGTATAGGCATATACAGCACCTTCAGAAAATCCCATGATATAGACATCTGAAATTTTGTATTCGCCAGACACTTTTTTGATGGTCTTCAAAATGTAATCACTGACCATATTGTCACTGGCATTCCAAGCTTTCTTTCCAATATCATTAATGGACCATTTACGACGATGCCACTGTGCTCCCATGTGCATGGATAATGGGTACTGACCCTCCGGTGCTACATATATAATCTGGGGATCAACCAGTTTGTCATATTGACTGATAAATCCCTCAGAATTGCCACCCATCCCGTGCATTCCAATCAGTAGTGGATAGCTTTTACTGGCATCATAATCCTTTGGGAGCCGCATCCGATAAGGCAACATGGATGAAGCTTCAACATAATCCCTGGTTCCAATGGAATGGAAGCGTTTCTTAATATCAATAGTGGTCTTCTGAAATTCCGGATCTTCCCTTACGAGATCAAAATCTGTATCCTTAATGAATATTTCCAGGCCTCTGAAACCATTTTGGAAAGCATGTGTTACAAAGATGCTGGCATTGCTGGCATCTCCTTGAAGGGCATAGCAACAGGCCAGGTTATATGCCACAATGGCATCATCCTGATTGTGGACGAGTATTTTCTTATAATATTTTCCGGCTTCAGCAAAATCTCCAGCACGATAGGCTTTCGCTGCATCTGTGAGCAATTGACCACGATTCACCGTCTTAAATGCCAGGTCTTTCCCCTGTTGAATGCCACTACAACCCAGGATCAGAGATCCCAGCAGGACAATGATGAATAATTGAGTTAAATTTTGTCTATTTCTCTTCATGAATGCTTCCCTCCCTCGAGTATCATGTCGCCATTTTAATTTAAAGGGAAGTATTCCATCAAATTTATCTACGGATGGTTCTCGGATTCGTTGAGCGGTCGACCATTGGCGCCGAACTATCCTGTGCTAATAGAACTGGCCTGGTAAGCTGGGGATTTAAATGGGTAACAATCGTGAGAGGATAGCAGGTACGGCAGTTTCTACTCGTAGTATCCTCTCACCGAAACTGAAAGGAGTAAAGCCACAAGCTGCCAACTTGTCGACTTCATATGGGATAAAGCCCCCCTCTGGACCAATGGCAAGGGTGGTTGGCTGGTTGGGTTCCAGTAAGGCGTTCTTTTCACTAGCGGGATGGGCGACCAAAGCTTTGGTTCCCTCGCATAATTCCGGCAATTCATCCTCTACAAAAGGTTTAAAGCGCTGACGTAAATGGACTTCCGGTAGAATTGTATCCCGAGCCTGTTCCAAACCAAGTAGGAGCTGTTCATGAAGGTTATCCGACTGCAGGAGGGGACTGCTCCAAAAGCTCTTTTCCACTCGGTAGCTGTTGATCAGGTAGATCTGCTTGACACCGAGGGAGGTGACACTTTGCATCACCCGCTTGAGCATTTTAGGTCGTGGAAGCGCTAAGAGGAGGGTAACCGGGAGTTTTTCTGGTGGTGGTTGCGTGAGCATAACAGTTAATTCTATAAAATCGGGCTCAATCTGCGTGATCAATCCGTTGCCAGTCTTGCCATTAAGCAGCCCAACTCTTAGTTGAGAGTCAGGCTCTGCTCGATGAATGGTGCTGATGTGATTAAATCTGCGACCCCTCAGGCGGACTCGGTCTTCAGCGATGAAATCATTGGGATTGAGCAGAATCAGGTTCATGCTGGGCAGTCTAGTCAGATTGGGTTAATAGTGGAAGCGGAAAATGTCCCACTTTGGAGGGTTAAGAACTCGGATGCCATCTTGCAGTTCAAATTCAGATTACTATTTTGCTACCGAGCCGAATTATGAAATCAATACTTGAATCCCCCAAACTACTCCTTCTGTTACTGGTTGCAGTATCATTGGTAACCATCAATCCTCGGATAAATGGTTGGAACGAAGCCAGCAGAATGGCTTTGACTCAATCCCTGGTGGAGCATCACACTTTTGTCATTGATGAGAGCGTATTTGTGAACGGTGGAGACAAAGTCTTCATCAATGGTCACTTCTACTCGGATAAACCTGCTCTTCCGTCAGTGCTGGCGGCCATTATCTACGCCCCGCTACACGCATTTGGTCTGAGGCTGGATTATAGCTGGAACCTGAGTTACTATTTCATACTTCTATTCACAATAAAAGCGCTGTGGATAGCCAGTATACTAGCGTTCCGCAAGGTACTGACCTTTACACCAGTGAGAGCAAGTAAAATTCCTTTGCTACTTTTTATCTATGCATTCTCCTCGTTAACATTTACCTGGTCTGTAAGTTTTAATAATCACTCTCTAGCCGCTTCTAGCCTGATGATAGCATTTATGTTCTATCTTCAGGCAAAAAATAGTCAGAAAAGTACTCCTCTATTCTGGTCAGGTCTATTCTTCGGTTTTGCAGCTGCTGCTGACATTCCTACTGGAGTCTTTCTCGTTGGCTTTGCTATTCTTATTTTTTTAAATATTAAATCACTGTTGGGTAATCTGATGTTTTGGGTCGCCGCTTTACTCCCCATGATAACTCATCTTGTGATAAATTATACAATCAGCGACTCAATCTTGCCTGTTCAAATATTTCCTGAACATTTCACCTATGATGGATCACCCTGGGATGAGAAATCGTTGCTTTCGGGAGTAGGGGCAAACTCACCCCTTTTCACGATTAAATATGCTGTGAATTGTCTGTTTGGGGAAAGGGGATTCCTCTGGTATAACCCTTTACTATTTATCTTCACTGGATTGCTATATCAGAACGTGAGAAAGAAGCAGGAGTTCCAGCACGAATCTCTCGTAATTATCATCGCAATTCTAGTACTCATGAGCTATTATTTCATCTTCAGCTCAAATTTTGGCGGCGACAGCTATAGTATCCGTTGGTTTGTTCCATGTCTGCCATTTATTTTCTTCTATTCCTATGATATTGGAGAGGTGATGAATAGTAATAGATCAAAATTTGGCATCTATGGTCTCATTTTTCTTTCAACAATAATTGCTCTCATCGGTGCAATTAACCCCTGGAGTAACCACCTACTTCATCCCATTCCCCTCATTGCAAACATTAAGCAGCTTGCTGGATTTTTATTCTAACCGCTCGCCGTACTTATTAACCGTTGGGCTAATTCAGAATATTCTGGTGGTCTCCCCGTCTAAATTGGGCTCAAGCTGATGAAACGACTTTTTCTACATAATATTTTTAATCCAATCCATGAAAGTTATCTTCCTTTATGACATCCACTTCCGATCCCGGCAAAATTTCACTCTTCTGGGTACTCCAAATTTCTGGATGGTTCCTGTACGGTGTGATTTACTATCTAATTTATTACTCTTACAAGGACTTGGATTTAGCCAACACCATTGGATTTGCCGTTACCTACGTGGTGGCTTTTGTAATGACCATCATTATGCGCAAAATCTATCAAAAGCTGGATTACCAACACAGATCCATCCTGAATGTCTCTGCTATTGTTATCCTGACATCCATCACCTTCGCTGTGATCTGGATTTATCTGGATCGCCTTGTGTCCTATCCCATTTATGGAATAGAAAAATTTCAGAAAGCCATGGATAAAATTACCATGCGCAACAATATCAGTCAGATCTATTGGAATTCATTTATCCTGTTTACCTGGTCGTCACTCTACTTTCTCATCAATTTCTGGAGACAATGGAATGAGCAGCTTGCCCGCACGGAGAAGGCTGAACTTCTCGCCCACAGTGCTCAGCTTCAGATGTTGAGATATCAGCTGAATCCCCACTTTCTATTTAACTCCCTGAATTCTATTCGCGCACTTATCCTTGAGGACCAGACCAAAGCCCGAGAGATGGTGACAGAGCTGGCCGAACTCCTGCGCTACTCCCTGGTGAGTAAAAACAATGGAGATGTGCCCTTTAGTGAAGAGATCACAGCCATTAAACATTACTTCGCAATCGAAGAGAAACGCTATGAGGAAAATCTACAGGTCAGCTTCGAGATTGACCCCCTGGCTGAGGAATATCCCATCCCCAGCTTCCTTGTGCATCCCCTGGTAGAAAATGCAGTGAAGTATGGGATGAAAACTTCAAGTATGCCATTGAAGATTAAAATTCAAGCGAAGATCAAAGATAATAAGTTGTCCATCTTTGTTAGAAATAGCGGGGCCTGGTTGTCTGATGATGCAGAGGGACGTAGTCGTCCAGCAGGTACAGGGACAGGTCTGAAAAATGTCAGGGAACGTCTTGAAAATAGATTCCCCGGCAATTACACCTTGACCACATCAGAAGAAGAAGATTGTGTGGTTATCAAAATTTCAATTTCACGCGATGTCGAGGGAAATCATGTCTAAGCTTTATCGTGCCATTGTAGTCGATGATGAACGTCTTGCTCGTAATGATTTACGCCTGCTTCTTAACAATCATAAAAACATTGAAGTTCTGGCTGAAGCTTCCAATGGCCAGGATGCCCTTGATATGATTAAGGATTTGGAGCCGGATCTGGTTTTTCTGGATATCCAGATGCCTGGAATGAATGGCTTTGATGTTCTGGAGCATATTAGCTCTGATGTGAAGGTCATTTTTGTCACCGCTTTTGATGAATTTGCCCTACGTGCCTTCGAAGTCAATGCACTTGACTATCTTCTGAAACCCGTGAGTGATGAGCGACTCCTGCAATCCATCGAGCGCCTCGAGCTGATCCCGGATGAAACAGAAGAAGCTTCCAGGGAATTGGAATATCATGATCGACTCCTTCTCAAGCTGGATACCAGTCTGGGTTTCCTGAAAATCTCCACCATTGTCTGTATTACATCAGCTGGAGATTATTCTGAGGTTCTCTGTACAAATAAGAAGAAGGTGCTGGTTCATAAATCCATGGCAGAATGGGAAACCCGGTTACCTGATGCTTTCTTCAACCGGATTCACCGAACCACCATCGTCAACATGGAATTTGTGGATCGATTGGAAGAGTGGTTTAATAATTCATACCGTGTCTATATGAAGGGCATCGAAGAGCCCTATGTCATGAGCCGTCGCTATGTCACCAAGCTGAAGCAAAAGCTCAGCTGAAAACCTATTCCAACCGCAGAGGGCGCAAAGAGCGCAGAGGCTTTTTATAGCTTATCTTTTATGCTGGCTTCATAGAGCTCTGGACATTGAGGTGTAACGCTCCCTGCCGACTGCGGGGTCCGAGCCTACGTGCCCCGCTAAGCGGTGGTCGAAGTGTTCTCGAAATGTCCATTATCCCATTATTGAACAATTGATGGTTTCGACAAGCTCAACCATCGGGTATATGCCCAGAAATTGAGGCTGCCTGTGGGGGCGTAGCTCTTATAGCGAAGACCCATCGAAATGTCCAAACCAGATCAGATCAATGATATCCGTTAGTCACCGCAATTTATCTTGCCTGCCTGAACTTTTCGATAAGCACAAACGCCCAAACTCAATATCCCTACTCAAGGTAATCGTCATAAATCTCAAGATAGTGTTTCACCTGCATCGCAGATTCCATATCACCATTTTCTGTAAGCGCCTTAACTGCAGGAATGTAGCCTGTCAGATAGACATGGAGTTGATTATGAGCTTCGCCAGTCATCGTACAACCCTGGATTAAGACATCCAGCTCAGTTTGAAGGTCACCTCCCACACTTTTTAACCCAGTGGCTTCCATTGATGCATGATCAGCATTTAAAAATGAATCCGCCATTTTTGCAAAACTTATGCGAGTGTGTTCATCCATTTCCCACTTTTCACCATCATTCAATACCAGACCGGAAGGACTATCATCATGACCTGTCTCTTTGTGGTGAGCATCATGGCTCTCAGTTTTTTTTGCAGAATCATCACTACAGTTCAAGAACAGAGTGAAGGTTAAAAGGGTAAGTATAACTATATAGATTCGTTTCATGTTTTTCCTTATTTGTGTTTATGGGAGTAACTAATTGGCGAACGAGCGACCGGGGTTATTGTTCCAGTAGAATCTGGGCATTGAGGCTCCCTGTCGAGTCGAAGGTCAGAGGGCGAAGACTGATTGAAATTTCCAGCTTCAGTGTCTGGCTATCACTCCCCAACTCCCCAACTCCTCAACTCCTCAACTCATCAACTCATCAACTCAGTAAACTAAAAATTCGGTACCATCTCCTTGCGGAATTTTGCAAAAAAGCCCGTTATGGAATCCATGACCTCTTCGGCTGTATCAACAACCCGAAATAATTCGAGATCATCGGCACCAATATACTCCTGGGCCAGCGCCTTCTCCTGGAGCCAGACCACCAGACCGGACCAATAATCCCGACCAACTAGAATAATGGGAAATTTGGGGGTTTTACCTGTTTGTGAGAGGGTCAGAGATTCAAATAATTCATCCAGAGTACCCAAACCGCCTGGGAAGGCCACAAAAGCCTGGGAATATTTGAGAAACATGAGTTTACGCACAAAGAAGTAGCGGAAGGTAATGTTCTTATCGGAGTCAATATAGGCGTTATTTGAGGCTTCAAAGGGCAACTCGATACCCACACCTGCCGAAGCGCCTCCAACCTCCTTAGCGCCCTTATTAGTAGCTTCCATGATACCAGGACCACCACCGGTGATGACACTAAGACCTTCCTGGGCTAAAAAGGTTCCGAGTTGATGGGCAATTTCATAATATGGATCATCGGGCTTGGTGCGTGCCGAACCAAAGACGGTGACAGAAGGACCCACCTGTGTCAAAGCATCAAAGCCCTCAACAAATTCAGCCATAATCCGGAAAACCTGCCAGGAGTTTTTAGATTTTACTTCACTCCAGGTCTTCTTTTCAAATTTGCGGATGACCCGTTTATCTACATTCATATCGCTCCTTCCAGGGCAATTTCAATCGCCTTCATCAAACATTTACTGGTGGTCGTGGCACCTGTGATTCCATCAACATCAGGACTTTGCTTTGCGATCACCCGGGGAATAATTCCTTCAGCAAATCGAGCATATTCACTATCCCGATTCTGAACTATTCCCACGCCTACAATCATGGATTCATGCACTTTCACAGCCACAGAATATTCAAACCCTGAATAGCTCACTGAGCCACGGTGGATACCATCAGGTACTTGAGTTAAATCAGGATTTCCGATTTCCATATTGCGATAAGATTCCAGATCGTAATAACCGATGAGTCCCAGGCCTACACCTAAAACTACTCCAATACCGGTCAGGGTGAGGACCATACCCCGGCGCATCTCGTATTTTTGAGAACGTTGACCCCAGGGTCTAAAAATAGTTATTGAGATCAAGGTGAACATGATCAGCATAGCAACTGCAATCACCGGTGTCAGTGTGTTGTGATACTCAGCATAATCGTGGGGTACCGCTGAATCTTTCATGCCAATATCTGAGAGGGCCACCATCCCGTTGATGGCTGGTCCCAGCCAGATCCAAACCAGCGCAAAAAGCACCACAGTTCCCGTCCACTTCCCAATTATCCACCAGTGTTTGGTCAAACCCCAATGGGTGAAAACAGAGTAAACAAGCCCCGTTGTCACCACCCCGTAAAATGACCAGGTTACAACCATATTAAAAAGCGTGTAGATAGAGTAATTGGCGATAAATAGTTGACGTGTATCCAAACCTGGGATAGCATGAATAGCTAGGATGGATGCCAGCCCTCCCATAAGAGAAGCAATAAAGACAATATGGATGACCCGCAGCCAGCGTCTACCTGTTTTTTCCAGCATGGAAGCTCCTTTGTTGAAACGATTCTTATTCTAAGCAATTTTATCAATTAATCATGCTCTTTTTTTGTTAATCGAGGGGCACCTCGCATGTAGTTTCTCGGCATACTACGTTCCAGCGAATATGGAAGCAGAAACCAAAGTTCAGGAGAACAGGCGAGATGCAAATACAGATCTTCATCACCGGGGGCACCTTTGATAAGGAATATAATGAGCTGAATGGAGACCTATACTTCAGAGACACTCACCTGAAACAGATGCTGGAACAAGGTCGTTCCCAACTCAATGTGAACATTCGCAGCCTGATGATGATCGATAGTCTTGATATGACTGAACAGGACCGGGAAATCATCCTGACCCACTGCCGTAAGAGCACCACGGATCGCATCGTAATTACTCACGGAACGGACACTATGGTTGACACAGCTCGTTATCTAGCTAAACATATCAAGGACAAAACTATTATCCTCACCGGTGCCATGATTCCCATTGTATTTGGTAGTTCTGATGGATTGTTCAACATGGGTGCTGCTATGGCTTACGTCCAGACCCTGGAGCGGGGTGTATATATTGCAATGAACGGCCAGTATTTTGACTACGACAATGTGCGTAAAAATAAAGCCAAGGGGCTTTTCGAAACCTTATAAATAAGGAGCTCATTATGAAACTTCAAAAAATCACCGTACTCACTATCATCAGCTTGCTGGTTCTCATAGCTTTTACATCCTGTATGCCCAATCCTGAGCATAACATGGGGCAGTCACCTTCAGGGTTTTTCAAGGGTGTCTGGCATGGCTGGATCGCTCCCCTTTCATTGATCGTAGGTTTTTTTAATGACCATACCCGTGTCTACGACCCCAACAATACGGGATGGTGGTACGATTTTGGTTTTTACATGGCTATCATCAGTGGCTTTGGTGGACTCTCTCTGGCGAGAAAAAACCGGGACAAGTGAGGATTATTCTCTCTACAACGAAATAAACGAACGCAATGAACAAACAGCATTTGAAGCTTCCGCTTTAAACCATTTCGTGCAATTAGCGAAATTAGCGGTTAAATCATTTTGTTAATTTCATTTGATTTAATTGAAACCAAGACATATTGGTGACTATGAAGATCACAGTTAAAGAACTGACGACAGTCGGTCCCACCATACATTCCAGCTTTGCTACACTGCCCTATCAACGGGATAATTCCACTCCAGGGAGCTTGTCCAGACCTATACTGGCTTATCAATCTCCCTCCTGCATAAAAATTGTCGGCGATATTCATCGCTTTGAGACTGCTCAGGAAGCAAGCAAACCTACGGTCCCAGTTTATCTGATACAGGAAACTGAGAGTACCCTCGAATTGATTCAATTGGTCATAGAGTACTACAGCCCCATGAACCTCATGGATAAAGCGCTACTTACCCGCGCAGCCATTGATCTGGGTGTCCCCCGCCCCATGCTGGCCGAGCAGATTTTACCTGCTCTGGAGTTGGCACCCCGGGAGAAACTCATCGATCAGGTATTGTTTATCCTGAAATTGCCTCCCTCTCTGCAGTCATTCATAGTTGATAAGGATCTAAGTCTAAAACGAGCCCTTATTTTTCAACGGGCTGAAGGTCATCTCCAATGGGTTGAACGTTTTATCACCAATCTGAAAATTGGCATCAATATGACCGCTGAAATCATCCAGAACGTCTGGGAAATGAGCAAAAACGACGAGGTCGATTTCAAAACCAAAGCCCAGGAAATGGGTCTCTGGGAAATGGCAGACACTGCCTATGAAGATAATCGTCTGGCAGTCATGGAAATCAGAGAAAAAATTAACCAGGCACGTTTCCCTTCCCTGAACCAAGCTGGTGTTGATCTTAGTAAAACGCTGGAGGCTGCCCGGTTGCCTGATTCCATGAAGGTCAAATGGGATCCCTATTTTGAGCAGCAAGGTGTTCAGATTGCCTTCCATGCCAAAGATGAAGAAGATCTGGAGCAGTCTCTTGAAAAGCTTAAATCACCTGTATTTAAAAACATCTTCAAACATATATAAGGTCTTATGAAAGAACCGAAAATTACTCGGATCATTGTTGAGCAGAAAGTTGAGGATCAGGAATTAGTCCAACGATATATAAATAACAAGCCCCAGGCCAAGGTTA
>JABMQQ010000239.1 GCA_013202495.1 Fidelibacterota bacterium
ATATGTAGGTGTAGATCTTTCATTTCAGTGCCTTGAAATTAAGCGGGATTGAAGTTTAAAGAAGCATGAAAACGAGGGTTGATGATTTCCTGCCATTTCTAATTGATCGATTTTTTTACTGCATTATAACCCGTTCATTCTTTATTCCCTCACGCCCCCCTTTCAACTATGTTCAGACGATGAAAAGAAGTAGCACCATATATCTGGATCATGCCTCTGGGACCAATCTGCTCCCAGAAGTTAAAAGCCGCATCTCGGAATGGCTTGATTCGGGTATTGTAAATCCCTCCAGTATACACCAGGAAGGTCGACGTTCGGCTGCAGAGTTGGATGAGGCTCGTACGAGTATAGCAGAGATGCTGGGATGCAAGTCAAGTGAAATTCTGTTTACATCTGGCGCAACTGAAGCCAACAACCTGGCCATTCTGGGAACAGCGGAAGCGTTGAGGAATAAAGGTCTTCATATCATCACCTGCGCAACTGAGCATCCCTCAGTTTTGGAGAGCCATAAAGCACTTGAGAAAAATGGGTTCCAGGTTACTTATCTAAACGTCGATAAAAACGGCGATGTTGACCCCGAGGAATTTAGTGCCAGACTTACGGACGACACCATTCTGGCCAGCTTTATGTGGGTAAACAACGAGACCGGACTCATGCATCCCATTGAAGAACTTGCTCAAATGGCACACAAGCGGGGTAGCAGATTTCATTGTGATGCCGTACAGGCATTTGGTCATATCCCCATGCAGATGCAAAACTCAGGAATAGACTCCCTGGCGCTTTCAGGTCACAAGCTGGGAGCCCCGGCAGGTATAGGTGTCCTCTATCTGCGAAAAGGGCATACCATCTCCAGAAACAGTTTTGGTGGAAGTCAGGAACAAAATGTGCGAGCAGGCACCCAGAATCATCTAGGTGCAAAAGCGCTGGCCACAGCCATTAAATACCATGTAGCTCATCTGGATGTGAATACTAAAAAGTATGTAGAGCTATCAGAACATATTCAAAATCAGTTAAAAGAATTACCTGGTATCCAGATCAATCGCTATGGTAAACAATACACACCCAACATATTAAGCTGCTCATTTAAACATGTTGACGGTGAAGCACTTTTTATAAGACTGGATATGCAAAATATTGCTGTATCAAATGGAGCTGCCTGCAGCTCTGGCTCACAGTCACCATCACATGTGCTAACTGCCCTGGGGTTTGATGAAAATCTGGCCCAGGCAAGCTTGCGCATTTCCATGGGCATAGAAACAACCAGACATGAAATAGATGACTTCTGCAGAGAGCTCAAGCAGATCGTCACTTCAATATATAGAGAAATAAAATAATGGAATCAAAAGATAAAAAAGTAGTCATCGCCATGAGTGGTGGTGTGGACAGCTCATTGGCGGCCAGATTGTTGGTGGATCAGGGTTACGATGTCATGGGTGTCACCATGAAGCTATGGGGCTATATCGACACTGGCGGACGACCTACCCATGATAGCAACTGCTGTTCACTGGATGATATTAACAATGCCAAAGCTGAGTGTGCGTCTTTGGGTATCCCCCACTATACGCTGGATATGTCGGCAGAATTCAAGGAAATTGTTATTCAGAATTTTGTATCTGAATACAAGGCCGGCAGAACACCCAATCCATGTATCATATGCAACACGGAAATCAAGTGGCATGCACTGCTTAACAAGCTTGATGATCTGGGGGTTCAATATCTGGCAACGGGGCACTATGCCAGAAAAGTAAAGCACGAAGCCTCTGGAAAATGGGTAGTCGGTCGAGGCAAAGATCAAGTTAAGGATCAATCATATGTACTTTGGGGTATTCGCCCTGAAGAGCTTGATCGAACGCTTTTCCCTCTGGGTGATCTCTCCAAACAGGAAGTTCGCGAGCAGGCTGCCAAGGCTGATATGAGAACCGCAGATACTCCAGAAAGCATGGAAATCTGTTTTGTACCGGACAATGACTATCGACGATTCCTTTCCGAGCAGTATCCAGAAGTTATCGAGGCTGCCCCTAAGGGGGAATTTGTCAACTCCGAGGGTGAAGTGATTGGTGAGCATCAGGGGATTCACAATTACACAGTAGGTCAGCGCAAAGGTTTAGGCCTGGCTACTGGTGAGCGTATTTTTGTAAACAAGATTGATGTTGAATCCAACACCGTTCATGTGGGGAGTAAAGCAGATGCTGAAGCAACCAACTTTACTGTAAATTCTTGTAACTGGCTCATCCCAGAAGCTTTCATTTTTGACCATAAGCTTGATGTCCAGATTCGTTATAATCACGCAGCCAAGCCTGCCAGGATTTCACGTATATCAGATGATGAGGTACAGGTCATCTTTGAGACGCCGGAAAATGCCATTACACCAGGACAATCCGCTGTCTTTTTCCATGGTGAAGCAGTGGTCGGTGGTGGTATCATAAATTCAGTTTAAATATTGAAATCCGTACCACTTCAGTGTATGTCTCTTAAATTGAAACAAGATAAACTTGGATGGATATGAATATGCCTCAAGAATTAGCAGTAGTTATCATGGCCGCGGGGAAAGGTACCCGTATGAAACGTGATGATATCCCGAAGGTATGCAATCTCATCTTAGGAAAACCGTTGATCCAGTATGTTGTGGATCAGGCCAAGAGTTTATCTGCCACAAAAATTATCTGCATCGTTGGACATAAGCAGGAAGTTGTGCGAGAAGCACTTAAAGAAGAGCCAGTCCTTTTTGCTGAACAGCTCCAACAATTGGGTACTGGTCATGCAGTCCTTCAAACTGCTGAACTTCTGGCTGATTTTGACGGCGATGTCATCGTTTTGTCTGGAGATGTCCCGCTGTTGAAAGAGAGTACACTCCGCGCCTTATTGGCTAAACATCATTCTGGCAGTTTTGCGGCAACTGTACTGACTGCCATTGCAGAAAATCCCACTGGATATGGACGGGTTGTTCGCACCTCAGATGATTACTTCGATCAGGTCGTGGAACACAAGGATACCAATGAAAAACAACTTAGCATCGCTGAAATTAATTCGGGCATCTATGTCTTTGATGGGCAAAACCTCTTTGCTGAATTAAACAAAGTGGGGAACAGCAACGCTCAGGGCGAATATTATCTACCTGATGTACTCCCCCTGCTTCAAAAAGCAGGTGCAAAGGTAGGGGTTGAAATCTGCGAAACTTTTTCTGAAATTCAGGGTATCAACACTGTAGACGAATTAAAAACAGTGGAAGCGAAGATTTTAGCCTCGCAGGAGTGACTCATGAACGTTGTTAGAAGACCATTTATTACTGCCCTATTTATCATATTTTTGATATTCCCCCTATTGGTTCAAGCTCAATTCAAAGCCGAAATTCCAAACATTCCCGGGCTGAATACTCGAACCGCAAGTGGTTCTCCTTCCTTTTTTGGAATCGATTTATCTCAGATCAATTTTCAGCACAGTTACTCTATGCAGGTAAACTCTTTTGGCAATGATGCTGTGACTATGGGTCTTCTCAAAACAAGTTTCGAATATAGCATTAATCCACAGGTAAGTTTTCAAGGATCAGTTGGTCTTATGCACTCGCCATTTTCAACCATTACCCCAATGAATGAGCAGTCCTCATTTCTAAATGGTTTTAGTGCAGATAACATTTTCTATAGTGGTGAAGTCACCTATAAACCCAAAGAAAATATGTCCTTCCAGATTGGGTTTAGCAGAATGCCGGTAAACACTTATAATCGATATTATTCACCCTACCCTTACAGACGATTGGGATACTAATTTTTCATGGCAAAAGTCCTTAACAGCAAATCTTCCAAACAGTCCAGACGAGCAACCAAAAAAAATCGCAAAAAACGACCAGCCCAATCAGCAGATATGCTGGTAAATGTATTGATGCTGGCACTTTCAGTGCTGGTGCTGACCTTTATCTGGTCATTTTGGAATCGTCACACAAATAACCGGAATGTCGCTGAAGAGATGCGCTATTATGCTGAGATCCCTGAAGAGGCCACCCCTGAGACTCTGATTGCAAAGCAAAAATATACTAAGGTCAGTGTAGAAATCCTCAATGGATGTGGTATCGGTGGTGTTGCAGCCCTGTATAAAGACATCGTACATGAAAAGACCTTTGATGTTTTGAATACGGAAAATGCCGCTCATTTTCACTATGAAAATACACTCATCATTGCCAGAACCGATAATATCGACGCCGCATTCAAACTCGCCGAAGAATTGGGTATCAGTCGTGAACATGTCAGCCTCGAAACCGATGCCAGTCTCTCTGTAGATATCACCATGATAATTGGTCACGACTATAAGTCGATTCCAGCCTATAAAGAGAAAAAGTCGTAAGTATTGCCCTTGTGCTCCTTAGCCCAGCCCTCATTAATAAAAAAATTGAAATGATCTATGCCTGATAATTACTCAGATTCAAAGCAACTCGCTTTTAAGATTGGTGAACTTGCTCTACAGAAGAAAGCAAATCGTGTGAAAATATTGGATGTACACAAAATCACTTCAATGACCGATTTTTTTGTGATTTGCTCCGGAAACTCAGATGTTCAGGTCAAGGCAATCATAGACCATGTAGTGGATGAGATTGCTGAGGTGGAGCGACCCTTTAACAAGGAAGGTTATGATACACGTGAATGGATCCTCCTTGATTACATCAATGTTGTCGTCCATGTTTTCCATGAAGCCAGTCGCGATTTTTATGACCTCGAACGCCTCTGGATCGATGCTGAGATCACCGAGCTCAGCGAGGACGAGAATGCCCCCAGTGCAGAAACTCCTCTGTTTGATAATCTATAAGAATTGATTGAATCCAAATATGTTTGAATACCTAACAACGCAGCTCACTGCTAGACTGGAGCAATTGGGGTGGCCAACAGATCGGCTACAGTTTTCACGACCCAAAAAAGCTGAAAATGGGGATTGGGCTAGCAATATAGCCATGGCTCTGGCGCGTGATTTGAAGCGTGCTCCCATGCAGATTGCAGAAGAACTCATGGATGGCTTAACTCTGGATTCAGGTATTGTTGAAAAATTTGATATTTTAAATCCCGGCTTTATTAATTTTTTCCAATCAGCAGACTATCTCGAAGCCCAGGTTCGTAACATCATCACAGAAAAAGATGAGTATGGAAAGGGTGATTTTGGTAACGGCAAAACTGCCCAGGTCGAGTTTGTCAGTGCCAACCCTACAGGTCCTCTTACAGTTGGACATGGACGACAAACCGTTCTAGGCGATACTCTGGCCAATATTCTAAGCTGGTCAGGATACGATGTCACCCGGGAATACTATTTTAACAATGCAGGTCGTCAAATGCGCCTTCTTGGCGAATCCCTAAAAGCACGCTATATGGAATTGAAGGGTGAGTCTATCACTCTACCTGATGGTGGCTACGAGGGGGCTTATCTGATTGATGTTGCTAAGGCTCTCATGTCTGAGCAACCTGATCTGACTGATTCAGATGAGATTGATATTTTTAAGACCTATGCAGAAGAATCGATTTTTGCCATCATCAAATCCAGTTTGGAACGAATTGGTGTGATCCACGATGTGTTCTATAATGAACGCTCACTGTATGAATCAGGTAAAATTGATGAGGTACTGCAACTCCTTCGTGAGAAGGGCTTACTCTACGATAAGGATGGGGCGACCTGGTTCAAAACCAGTGAATTGGGTATTGAGCAAGATCGCGTATTGGTGAAATCGAGTGGGGAACCAACTTACCGTTTGCCTGATATTGCCTATCATCGTGAAAAAATCGCACGGGGATTTGATCTGGTTGTGGACATTTTTGGCGCCGATCATATCGATGCTTATCCGGATGTACTTTCAGCCTTAAAAGTGATGGGCTTAAAGCATGAACATATCGAAGTGGTTATCCATCAATTTGTAACGCTGCTGCGTTCCGGTGAAGTGGTCAAAATGTCCACCAGAAAAGCAAATTTTGTGACTCTGGATGAGCTTATTGATGAAGTGGGTGCTGATGTGGTCCGCTATTTTTATATCATGCGCAGCGCTTCCAGCCATCTCAACTTTGATCTTGATCTGGCCAAACGTCAGACTGATGAGAATCCGGTTTTCTATCTACAATACGCCCACGCCAGAATTTCCAGCATTTTTAGACGTGGCCTGGAACGGGGTTTGGCTTCAGATACCGAGAACGCTGATTTATCCCTGCTGAATGAGGAGTTTACTGTAGCGCTGATCAATAAGACCCTTGAATTTCCTGAAGTCATTGATCATTGTCGTCGCGCCCTTGAGGTGCACCATTTACCGAGCTATCTCTTCGAACTGGCCACAGCACTACATAAATTTTATACTGAGTATAAGGTGATTGACCTGGACGCACCCGAGTTGTCCAAGGCCAGATTGGCCCTGCTCGAGGCAGTTCAAATCACATTGAGAAATGGCCTGCGTATATTGGGAATTTCTGCGCCAGAACAGATGTGATCACCAAGCTGGGATTCGAATCCCAGCCTAGGGTATCACATCGAGGATTCAAATCCCGGCTTAGAGATACCCATGATTCAAATTACCCTTCTTGAAGAAACTCGTTTTCGTATTCTGTTTCAAGATCATGTTTGTGACGTAATTCTTCGTCAGCCATCATCTGAAAAAAGGTATTTAACTTTTTATCAAAGTGGAAATGATCTGCTAAATCCTGATACATCCGAGCTGTTTTATCTTCACGTTTGGCAGCCAGAATGATGATCTCCTGAGTTGTCATGTTGTCCTTCAGCACAGGTTCCATCAAATAATTGGTGACTTTGAGATCTGCAGGTGGAAGCTCAATATAATTTTCTATTTCAAAATTTTTCAGAGAGACTTTATGGACCGTCTCCATGTCGACCAGTTCTTGAAATTTCTGACGAGAGCTTTCATCTTTGGCCTGATCTCTGGCAAGGGTATATAAATCTATGGCCTGCTGTTCCTGATTAATGCACATTTCAACAATATCATCCATATCCATTGAACTGATTTGGTCTTTCAGGCTCATGCTTAACTCCCTACCTTGGCTTTCAAATATTCATTAATGGCAACGGCTGATTTCCGGCCTGCACCCATGGCTAAAATTACTGTGGCGCCACCGCTGACAATATCACCGCCAGCAAAAACACCATCCATGGAGGTTCTGCCATCTTCATCGGCTACAATATTGCCCCATTTGTTGGTTTCTATTTCTGGCGTGGTCTGTGAGATCAAGGGGTTCGATCCATTTCCCACTGCGATAACCACCATATCCACATCCATGACGAATTCGGAACCTTCCATAGGTACTGGACGGCGACGACCAGATTCATCGGGCTCACCTAGCTCCATACGGAGACATTTGGCAGCTACCACACTCCCCTGATCATCACTGATGAACTCAATGGGATTGACCAGATTCATAAATTTAACGCCCTCTTCCTTGGCGTGATGAATCTCTTCATTTCTAGCAGGCATTTCCTCTTCAGAACGACGATATACAATGGAAGCTTCATCAGCACCAAGACGTTTGGCAGTTCTGACTGCATCCATGGCTGTATTTCCACCACCAACAATAATGGCATGTTTTGCACGATAAAGGGGTGTATCCCATTCTGGGAATTCATAACCACGCATGAGATTGGAGCGGGTCAGAAATTCATTGGCTGAATAAACTCCATTCAGGTTTTCACCAGGGATATTCATAAAACGTGGCAGGCCAGCACCCAAGCCCAGGAAGACTGCATCATAGCCTTCATCTGCCATGAGTTCTTGTATGGTCATCGTGCGACCCACGATAAAATTCTTCACAAATTTCACACCCATGTCTTCCAGGGAAGCAACTTCTTTACGCAGGATAGATTTAGGGAGGCGAAATTCTGGTATACCATATACCAGCACACCACCAAACTCATGTAGAGCCTCAAAGACGGTGACTTCATGACCTTCCTTAATAAGATCACTGGCGACGGCTAAACCGGCAGGTCCAGAACCAACGATGGCAACTTTTTGTCCCGATGAGGCTGGTTTATCAAAGGTCTCCTGGGAACCGTTGCCATGCTGCATGGAATAGTCCGCAACAAATCTCTCAAGACGACCAATGGCAACAGGTTCAAAGCGTTTCCCCATGACACAGACTTCTTCACACTGGGTTTCCTGGGGACAGACGCGACCGCAAATTGCCGGGAGTGAATTATCCTCTTTAATTTTTTTAGCAGCGCCGACAAAATCTTCTTTACAGATCAGTTGAATGAAATCTGGAATCTTGATGCTCACAGGGCAGCCATCCATACAGGTAGGGCTTTTACATTCTATACAACGTTGAGCTTCAAAGACAGCCTGCTCATGGGTAAGGCCAAGATTTACTTCAAGAAAATTTGTGCTCCTCAGAAGGGCATCTTGTTCAGGCATATCCTGCCGAGGGATGATCATGCGTTCCTTCATGGGAACGGTGTTAAATGATTCGGGACGTTCGCGTTTCATGACGTGACCTCCACTTTCATCTGCTCAGCTTTCATCTTTTTCATCTGTCGCTCCAGGAAGCACTTGTGAGACTCTTCTTCCTGTTTTTTATACATTCTCTGACGGCTACCCAATTCTTTAAAATCAACTTGATGCCCATCAAATTCAGGTCCATCAACACACACAAAGACAGTTTTTCCACCAACCGTAGCGCGGCAGGCGCCGCACATACCGGTTCCATCAACCATGATAGCATTCAAGCTGACCATGGTGGGGATGCCAATTTCTTTGGTCTGGTTGGAGACTGCTGCCATCATGGGGAGTGGTCCAATAGCAACGATCATATCAGGTTTGATACCTTCATCCATGAGATCCTGTAATACGTCGGTGACTAAACCGTGACGTCCGGCAGAGCCATCATCTGTAGAAATTCGCACCTCATCAACGACTTCAGCCATCTGGTCTTCAGCGATGATTAAGTCTTTATTGCGGGCACCAATAATTGAAATCACTCTATTTCCAGCGGCTTTTCCGGCAGCTGCAATGGGAAGGGCTTCGGCTGTACCGACACCGCCACTCATGCAAACCAGGGTACCCCAATTTTCGATGTGGGTAGGCAGACCGAGTGGACCAACCAAATCTTGTAGATAGTCACCTGTTTCCAATGTGTTCAAATGAGCACTCGTTTTCCCCAAGCCTTGGACAATGATGTTAATCCAACCCTCTTCAGTATTAGAATCAGCAATAGTAATCGGGATACGTTCACCTTTATCATGAACACGTAAAATAATGAATTGACCAGCCTGACGCTTTTTGGCGATGTGAGGTGCTTCGAGGATGAAACTTTTCACATTGGGTGCAATGAACTCAGCCTTAATAATTTTATACATTTCTCACTCCTGTTTTCAATCCATGCTTAAGGCAAGTCTTGTGCCATATTACATATTATCGAGAGATGATTTTCAGTTTGGGAGTGTATCTATTGTAGGGTATGTAGAATAAAAGAGGCACATAATAATTGTGTGCCTCCTGTCAAAATAATGGATAGGGTAAAATTATTTAAGTCGGTGTCTCAACGCCCAGGAGTCAACATAGTACAATAGTTTTAGAGAGATGCTATTGCTCTGGTCCTGATTCCATACATCCTGAAGATCCTCGAAGTAATTTTTCTCCAGATCATCAGTGTCGCCGTCTGAGTATATGGCATTCTTCCAGGCCAGGGTCAATTCACTCCCCGGTGCAAATCGCCAGGTCATGACGGCATCAATGGTTAGTGCATTGAAGACCGTATTCAGATCACCTGAAAAATTGCTGGGAGACAAATTTCCATCATCCATGAGATCAAAGAATTCAATGTATTCTACAGTGGAGCGGTAGTGCCGAAAGCGGATATCAGATTCCAGGTTTCTACTAACGATATATTGAGTATAAATGGTATTGGTGGTGGTGATGTGGTCACGTTTCCCAAAGATTGGATCATCGTTGGCATCAAAATCAGCAAATCCATGATTCTTTGAACGGAAGTGTCGATCTAACTCATACTGGATCATGAACTGGTTGTTGACTCGCCATTTGGGATTTAAGCCACCACCCCGCCACTGGCTTCCTCGGCGTGTGACAGCTGAAATTCCTGCCCAACCACTCATGGAAAAGGGTTTTGCGTAGTTTGATGCTATCCATAAATGGGTGTCAAAACCTTTGGGAGTCGTAAAATAGCGATCATCCACACGTGTTTCGTTATAATCATGTCCCTCTCGTGGGTTCAATGCTGCCCCTCCTCCCATGGAGTAGTAGTTCTTGAAGGTCACATTGTAGTCTGCCCGAATCCCAAGATGGGTATAGACGCGTGGATTGAAGAGCTGTGCGTAGAAACCACTAATTTCTATGCGGGCATAATTCACTTTCCACACTGGATTGATGGTTTGAAGTTCTAACCAGGCAAATTGCTCCACCTCATTGCCCTGTCGTAGAAATCCCAAATCGTTTGGATTGTAAAATTCACTCTCTACTCCATAGCCTATACCATATTTGGCAATACCTTGTACTTCAGATACTCTCACAAAATAGTGATGTCCCGTGGAATTGCTGTCAGGATAGCTCAGATGACTATAGGCTCCTGAAGATTGGAGGCGCCATTTTGAATCACTGGTATAAAGTCGAGTCTCATAGCCCGTGACATTGGCATTATTAAAATCCTTGGTAGAGTCATCTCCTGAAAATCGTGCTACATTGGAGTTTGTCACACTAAACTCGGATCCATTCTGCAAATTTTTGCTGACGACGATCAAATTGTAGTTGGTTGTAGGATTTGTGAGGTACTCTCGCTCAACCCCGAAAGAATCTTCAATGACTGCATGGACAGGAGCAGTGATGGCATTGAAAAATCCCAGACCCAGCCCATTCACAGTTTGACCCGTGATTTTGGTAGCATTAATCAATTGGGTGATATCTGGGTTGGACTTGATGGACTCCCCTCCCTCCAGCACCTCTTCATCAGCCACCTGCCAGTACCGTACTGGTTTGGAACCAACCCGCCGGGAATAGAATAAACCAGCTTTTTGCAGAAGTTGAATTCCCTCGGTAAAAAAGGGACGATGTTCATTGTACTGTATTTCAAAGGGGGAAAGATTGAGTTCGATATTATCAGATTGAACCTGTCCAAAATCTGGAATGAGGGTCATATCAAGAGTAAAGCTTTCATTGATTCCATATTGCAGATCCATTCCCCCACGATAGGACGTTGATGACGCCATGCCTCCCTCATCTACAGGATAACGATCAGATGAGGCTGATGCGTAGGGCGTCAAGGACAGACGTAACGGTGTTTCCAGATGTTGGATGCCCTTCAACAGGCCCACCTGTTGAGCATAGTTACCCTTTTCCTTATCCAGGAGGGTCCAGGTATACATCTCCTGGACTGAAGTCCTGTATCTGCCAAAGTTGATGCCCCAGGTCTGGACATCCTTGGGTGGAAATCGCATTTGGCTAAAGGGGATGGCCATTTCAACAGACCAACCCTCGGCATCAATCCTCGCGGCACTTTCCCACACGGGATTCCAATTACTATCATTCCCCGTTGGGCTCCATTTGCTATCTACCTGAACTCCTGCTGATGTGACCATGAAGTTGAGCTC
This sequence comes from Fidelibacterota bacterium, assembly GCA_013202495.1. Lineage (GTDB taxonomy): Bacteria > Fidelibacterota > UBA8477 > UBA8477 > JABMPR01 > JABMPR01. The sequence goes on from JABMQQ010000239.1 coordinate 11,560, forward strand.
ATTGGTACCATCATTAAAGGGATTGATCCATAGACCAATCCAGTCGGCATAGACATCAGCATCATCTCTTTTTCCCAATTGGGTTGGGATACTTGATGGATCAGGGTCATACATTTTTGCAGCAACATAGAAGGTGACATCATCATAGAGAATGCGGATTTCAGTTCTTACAGGTGCCCTGCCCCCACTCTCGGGCTCAAATCGATAAAAGCCAGTTGCTGGTTCTACGGTTTCCCAAACTGCCTCTTCAATCCGACCATCGATGGTAGGAATGATCGTGGTCTTGGTGGTCAAGACACTCTTTTGTTCTTCTGCGATGGAGGTACCTATAATAAACAATACGCCCAGTATCAGGGCTCGGGTGCATCTCATATTGTAACTCTTCTCTTTATGGATCGAGGTATGTCAGGATTTACCCAACCCCAATTCTTTTAACTTCCGTGAGAGATTAGATTGCTGCATGCCTAAACTGTTGGCAGTCCGACTGATGTTACCAGCATGCTGACGGAGTTGTGACTCCAGAAAGCGTTCTTCGAACATCCTTTTTGCCTCAGCAAAGGGACGGGTTTCGGTAAAGATTGCAGCATCTCCTTCTGCAGAGACGACTTGATTCAAATGAGGTTTTACCTCGGGTAGATCGATCTCTTCATTAGGACTCAGAATATATAGACGCTCGATGAGGTTTCTCAACTCGCGGATGTTTCCAGGAAAAGGATAACCAACCAACATGTTCATGGCATCCCGGGAAAACTGCTTAGTTAACAGACTTAATTCAGCAGCATAGTGTGACAGGAAGTGATTGAGAAGAGTTTTTATGTCGCCTTCTCTTTCACGGAGTGGAGGAAGATTAATAGGTACTACGTTGAGACGATAAAATAAATCCTCTCTAAACCTGCCTTCAGAAACCATCTCCTCAAGGGGTTTATTGGTAGCCGCCAAGAGTCGAATATCAACTGACTGGGTCTGAGTTCCACCGACACGTTCGAATTTCCCATCTTCAAGAACACGAAGGATTTTAGCCTGGGCGGAAAGACTCATATCTCCAATTTCATCAAGAAATAGAGTCCCACTATGGGCCATCTCGATTTTACCTTTTTTCTGGCCGACGGCTCCAGTAAAGGCACCTTTCTCGTGTCCAAACAGTTCACTTTCAACTAACTCTGAGGGAATAGCAGCAGCATTGAATTTTACAAAGGCATCCTCCGCCCTGGGACTAGCGGCATGGATGGCGTGAGCAACCAGTTCCTTGCCTGTGCCACTCTCTCCACGAATGAGAACTTTGGCCGAAGTAGGTCCCACACGACGAGCCGTTTCCAAGACCTGCTGAATCTGTGGTGAGCTTCCAACAAGACGATATTTGTCCTGCTGGGTCTGTTGAATGAGGGCTGATCTTTTGGTCAGGGTTTGTTTTTCTGATAGATTTCGAATAGCCAATTTAACCCGGGCTAATGAGAGTGGTTTCTCAAGGAAATCATAAGCCCCAATTCTCAAGGCATCCACGGCGGTCCCAACTGTAGCGTGGCCGGAGATCATGATGACATCGAGGGTTTCATCTATCTCACGAATCCCTTTCAGGACTTCGATACCATCAATACCTGGTAAACGGACATCCAGCAGAACCAGATCAACACTTTCATTCTTCAGGAGTGCCAACCCGTCTTCACCGGTCGCGGATTCCAACACATGATGGCCTTCATCTTCTAAAATATCCCTGAGGGTTAATCGAATATTTTTTTCGTCATCAATGATTAAAATTTTGATTTTGTGATCAGCCATTTTGCTATCCATTCTACTTGGTTAATTGTTGCTCGTTTTCCCTATTACATGGGAAACTAATAATAAAGGTGGTGCCCTCACCGAGGACACTGGTGGCTTTGATATCTCCACCATGTTGTCTGATGATGCGTCTGGTAATTGCCAATCCCAGACCCGTTCCCTTTTTCTTGGTGGTAAAATAAGGCTCGAAAATCTTTACCAGATCAGCCTCAGAAATCCCCTTGCCATGATCCTTGATACCAATGGTACAGGCTTGGTTCTGAACGCTTGTGGAAACTTCAATGTGGGCATCTTCTTCGCACGCTTGAATGGCATTCTGGATCAAATTTACCAGCACTTGCTTCATCTGCATGGTATCAGCAAAGATTTCCCTCAGATTGTCATCCAGATTCAAATCGATGATAGCATCATCTGAGTACTGACCAGAGATATCACGTAATTGTTGGTTCAGATCATAGTTGTCAAATTGTGCTTCAGGCATTTTTGCAAAGCCGGAGAAGGCAGTTACTAATGATTGGAGATTGTCTACTTCTTCATTGACGATCCTCAGCGATTTTTCCAATATCTCTGGTAAGTCCTCGGCTTTTTCATGGTACTTCATTTCGAGACGTTGTGCAGCGAGGCGAATGGGTGTCAATGGATTTTTAATTTCGTGGGCCATGGCGCGAGCCATCTCTTGCCAGATTGTCTGTTTCTCAGCCTCAATCAAGCGCTCTTTACTTTGATTCAGTTCAAAAATCATGTTATTGAAGGCGATGATTAGACCATTCAATGGTGAGTAAGCACTCTCTTTGATCTGAAAATTAAAATCGCCACCCTTCAACTGTTCCGTCGCTGAGAGTAGACGGGTTAGGGGTCGTGTGATAATCATAAGCAGAAAGAGAAAGATACTTCCGGTAAGGATGATCATGACGATGACGATACCAATAGAGTATCGTCTGATATCGAGGCTGTAACGATCACCAGCAATTTCTATTTTCTGCAAATCTATTAATACGCCTTCAATCTCTTGATTAAAGACAACAAGCTCGCTGGAATCAAGTATGGTGCTATAAGATTTATGTATTTCTCTGACTTTATCCTTGGTAGACAGATCGGTAATCTGATCCTGATATGATGCGAGATTGCTGATAAAAAAGTCCCGCATGAGCATAGCTGCAATTAATGTTACCAGACTGACCATGACCATAATCTGGATTCTAAATGAAGGCGCTCTCAATTTCACAGGACCAACTGCCTTTTCTCAAATGGTTCAGAGGTATGTATGGGTCTGATTCTATTCCAGAAGGACATGAGATTAATTCGGTCTGTAATACCGGGCATATCCATTTCTTCCATAAATGCGGAAATCCTCAAGTAATAATACTCATCATCTTCCATTACTCGCATGCGACAGAATAAAGCATTTTCAATTTTAACCCACTCCTCTTTTGCACCATCCAGTGTGTAAACCTGTAG
>JABMQQ010000240.1 GCA_013202495.1 Fidelibacterota bacterium
ACACCACTTGCAACCTGTGCACTCAATGTCACTGATTCATAACCAATGACTGAAGCTGTGACGGAATAAGTACCGGCAGGGACACCTTCAATTACAAAGGCACCAGATAGATCAGATGCACCACCATATGGCTGGCCATCAACGATCACATTTGCGCCTGGAAGGGCGTCGCCTGTAGTTCCGTCAGTAACTGAACCGGATATCGTACCCTGTGCCAGGGCGAGAGCCGGAACCATTACCATAACGAGCAATACAGTAAATAGATAACGTTTACTCATCTTCTTGTTTTCCTCCTTTTATTGGACATACGATATGTGTAATGACTGTGACAGACATCACATGATGAATGGGTTCTACCGGAATATTTATTCCAGATGAACTCCATAAATTTACTTAAAATTCTCCATCCATTGCGGCGCAAGATAGACTAGCATTTTTTACCTGTCAACTACCAATTTGTTAGGATTCTGTTATACTCCACTAGAATGATGTACCCACACAACTATTAGGGGTTATCACATACACGAATCCAATATGTTGTATATCTAGAGCTTAGAGAGATTAGCTTGAGTAGCATGAGAGCCTCATTTTGAATTATTCTGACATGGTGATAAAAATTATTAATATTTGTGAAGGGAAAGTTTGTCCGAGCGCTTCCAATTTGTTGCTCACTGGAGTAATTAGTTCATACCAACTTCTCAGCCGAAGTGAGATTGATCAATCGAATTATGTGTTTGCTTTATCCTGCTCAAAATGGCTTATTTGAGGGCAATGAAACTACAACAAGGTGAATACTCCTATGAATAAAACGACATCAGAATTATTACTACCAGCCGGTAATTTCGAGAAATTGAAATATGCCTTCGCATACGGTGCAGACGCTGTTTACGCTGGAGTACCCCGTTTCTCATTGAGAACCCGGGAAAATGACTTTAGAAAAGAATCCCTGGCTGAGGCCATCTCTTATACCCACGAGCTGGGGAAAAAATTATATCTCACCATGAATATCTATGCCCATAATACTAAAATTAAGGGCTTCATGGATGAAATGGAGCGCGTGCTCCAATATGAACCTGATGCCATGATTATGGCTGACCCGGGTCTCATTCACCTCGCCCGCAAGGAATTCCCTCAATTGGATATTCATTTATCAACCCAGGCAAATTGTACCAATTGGGCCAGTGCGGATTTTTGGAGGGATCAAGGTGTCACGCGCATCATTCTATCCAGGGAATTAAGCTTGAAAGAAATCGCTGAAATCCATGCCAGGGTTCCAGGCGTGGAGCTAGAGGCCTTTGTACACGGTGCCATCTGCATTGCCTATTCAGGGAGATGTCTGATTACCAACTATATGAATAATATGGATGCAAACCAGGGGACCTGCACAAACTCTTGTCGCTGGGGTTATAATTTTGGCCAGAAATCTCCAAGTCTATTGGAAATGGAGAGTCAGGATATCATTCAAGTTGATGCTCCCTACACTCCTCCGGAAGATGGCTATTTTCTGGAAGAGCCTAAACGACCGGGACAGTATTTCGATATGAAAGAAGATGAGCATGGTACCTACATGATGAATGCCAAGGATCTATGTTCCATTGAGCTTCTTCAGCAAATGCGAGATGCAGGAATTGTCAGCTACAAAATTGAGGGACGCACCAAATCAGTTTATTATGCAGCCATGACCGCCAGATCCTACCGGAAAGCCATCGATGATATGCAGGCTGATCGTCCTTTTGACTCAAAAAACCTTGAAGACCTTATTGGTATAGCTCATCGCGGATACATCTCCGGATTCTACACAAAGAATCCTCAGGAGTATGGGCAGAATTATGTGGATCCTTCTTCACAGGATTTTACCCATCAGAATGCCGGGATGGTTACAGCCTGGGATAAGACAGGTCAATTGCTTGAATTTGAAATTAAGAATCAGATCAGGGTGGGAGAGACCGTAGAAGTAATTTCTCCAGATAAAACTGTAGAGATCGTGATTGAGGAACTTTTCAATGGCAAAAAACGCCCCGTCGATGTTGTCCATGGCGGTACTGGCCTCGGCTATATCCCTTTTGATCATGATCCTGGTGAATTTACCGTAATGCGGAAAGTTTTGGCAGAAGCCCGGGGATAAACCTAGGTTGAGTCATTGCGAGTCCGCAGGACGAGGCAATATCAGAGTTCCTGAATTCAAATAATAGCGAGACCATTTGTCCCTTCCTGGTAGTTACGAAAGGCCTATATTCCTAAGCCAATCAAAAACTGTTGGCAATAACTGGCTTTTTGAACTGGTTTTTTTAGATTCAGTCCTTCTGTCCTAGTTAGACTTTGAGTGTATAATTTTTGTTTGGAAATCCACGCTTTACAAATTAATCTGAGACCGCCATATGGGTTTGACAACTGCGAAATCTGCTGCTGAAAAACGCCTTCCAATCAGGGAGGTTAGCCCCGTTGAATTACTCGGCGCTAATGACACCAACCTAAAATTAATTGAAAATCATCTTGAAGTAGCGCTGTATGTACGCGGGGATGAACTCATAGTCCGCGGCGACGAATCCAAGCTTGCTCTCGTTGAAAATGTTGTCGGTGAGATGATTGCCGTCTTGAATCGGAAGAAATTTTTAGATAAAGACGATGTGCTCACCATCATTCGTCTTAGCCAGTCAGGTAAATCCACCCTTGGTGAATCAGGACTCGATTCTGTCGTTCTCTTTACTCGCTCAGAAGTGATCAAACCGCGTACACCTGGTCAGGAAAGATATTTTTCTGCTGCCACATCGAACGATATGGTTTTCGGCTTGGGACCAGCGGGTACCGGCAAGACATATATGGCAGTGGCTTTTGCGATTTCTGCCCTTAAAAATCGGGAAGTTAAGAAGATCATTCTTACCCGTCCCGCTGTGGAAGCAGGTGAACGTCTCGGTTTTTTACCTGGTGATTTGCGCGAAAAGGTTGATCCCTATCTCGCACCACTGTATGATGCCCTTTTTGATATGATGCCCCATGACAAAGTGCGTATCCTCATGGATCAGAAAACCATTGAGATTGTCCCCCTCGCCTATATGCGCGGAAGAACATTAGATCATGCTTTTATTATCCTGGATGAAGCACAAAATACGACCCACATGCAGATGAAAATGTTCCTCACGCGAATGGGTGTGAATTCTAAAATTATTATTACTGGTGATCCCACTCAGATTGACCTTCCTAAGCATGAGGAATCTGGTTTACTCCAAGCCGTAAGAATCCTGAAGGAGGTTGATGGTATCGCATTTGTCGAATTTGATGAAGGTGATATTGTGAGACACAAATTGGTCAGGCGGATTATTAAAGCCTATGACCAACCGAAAGAATCCTGAGCTACAAGGTCTAACTATTCATCTTCACGATGATTTTCAGGTTTGGAACGATTTTTGACCTTTGTTATGACAAAATAATTTGCGTCCTGTGGAATTTGAATCCCAGGTGGAATTCGCAAGATGTTTATAAAGTTTTAGCTGTCCCAGGTTTGAGAAAATTACATAAGGAATTATCATGAGCAGAGTCAGAGCCATACGTAAAGTTGCTATTGTAAGTGCTAAACGAACCCCTGTGGGTGCTTTTCAGGGTGGACTATCTTCTATTACCGCCCCAAAACTTGGTGCTACCGCCATTAAGGCTGCACTGGAAAGTGGTCAAATTTTACCTGAAGATGTCGATGAAGTCATCATGGGCAATGTGATGACAGCAAATGAAGGACAAGCTCCTGCCAGGCAGGCAGCTATATATGCAGGTCTACCCAATACCACGGAATGTTTGACCATTAATAAAGTTTGCGGTTCAGGTTTAAAAGCAGTCATGCTAGCCGCCCAGACCATCGAAGTTGGGAATGCTAACATCGTGGTTGCTGGCGGTATGGAGAGCATGTCCAATGTGCCTTACTATCTCCCAGGTGCCCGCAATGGTCAAAGATTAGGTAACGGTGAAATGGTAGATGGAATTCTCCGCGATGGACTACAGAATGCTTATGATGGTATCCATATGGGACTCAGCGGTGAATTGTGTGCAAAAGAATACAACTATACCCGTGAAGCTCAGGATGCCTTCGCAAAGGAGAGTTATCTCCGTGCACAGGCCGCCCAAAAATCAGGTGCTTTTGACAATGAGCTAACTCCAGTTGAGATACCTCAGCGCAAGGGTGACCCAGTGTTATTTGATACCGATGAAGAGCCCGGTCGTGGTAATTTTGACAAGATGCTCAAGCTGAGACCTGCCTTTCAAAAAGATGGTACCATTACCGCTGCCAATGCTTCCAAGATTAACGACGGTGCTGCCGCTCTGGTTCTTATGCGTGAAGGAGAAGCTGAAAAACGGGGTTTAAAACCCATGGCTCGTATTGTCGCTCAAGCTTCAGCCGCTCAGGCACCTGAATGGTTTACCACAGCCCCGGTAAAGGCCATTAACAGTGTCCTTAAAAGAGCTGGGATGACTCTGGGTGAAATCGATCTTTTCGAAATTAATGAGGCCTTCTCAGTTGTTACCATGGTCGCCATGGATGAACTAAATATCCCTCATACTAAAGTGAATGTAAATGGTGGGGCTGTTTCTCTGGGCCATCCTATTGGTGCTTCTGGTGCACGCATTCTGACAACGCTGCTCCACGCCATGGAGGCGAGAGAAGCACGTTTTGGTCTGGCTACGCTTTGTATTGGTGGTGGGGAAGCTTCAGCACTCATCGTTGAACGTATTTAAGGGGAATAACATGAGTATTCGTAATGTTGGTGTCATTGGCTCTGGAACCATGGGGAATGGGATTGCCCATGTCTTTGCACAATCTGGATTTATGGTGACCCTGGTTGATATCAATGAGGATTTTCTTGACAGGGGCATGCTGGCAATAGTAAAAAATCTTGATCGTCAGCTAAAAAAAGAACTTATTACAAAAACCGAGAAGACCGCAACCCTTTCACGCATAAACCCTACAACTGGATTCCATAATCTGGCTGATTGCGATTTTGTAGTTGAAGCTGCCACCGAGAACAAAACCACCAAGTTCAAGCTGTTTAAAGACCTTGATGCTACGGTAAAGCCTCATGTGATTCTCAGTACCAACACCTCGTCCATCTCCATAACAGAAATTGCTGCACATACTAAGCGACCAGATAAAGTGATTGGTATGCATTTTATGAATCCTGTCCCAGTCATGAAACTGGTGGAAATTATTCGCGGACATGTCTGCAGTGATGAAACTGTCGCCACAACCGTGGAACTCTGTAAAGCATTGGGAAAAACTCCTGTTGAAGCCAATGACTATCCCGGATTCGTTGCAAATCGTATTATCATGCCCATGATTAATGAAGCTGTTTTTGCCCTGATGGAAGGTGTCGCCACCAAAGAAGCCATTGATGAAATTATGCATCTTGGTCTGGCCCATCCCATGGGGCCACTCACTCTGGCAGACCTGATTGGACTGGATGTCTGCCTGTCTATTCTGGAAGTTCTCCATGAAGGTCTTGGGGATCCGAAATATCGTCCATGTCCACTACTGAAGCGCATGGTCGCTGCTGGAAATCTTGGACGCAAAACGGGTCAGGGATTTTATTCCTATCAATAGTTCCCTATGAAATTGAAACCGAAAAAGGCTTAATATGAATTTTGAATTAACAGAAGAACAAAAGATGGTCAAAGAAACCATTCGGGAATTTGCTGAAGCGGAGATTAAACCGGGTGTGATGGAGCGAGATGAAAAGGCTCAGTTCCCAACTGAAGTGATCCAAAAATTAGCTGAACTGGGTTTTATGGGAATGCAGGTTCCTGAAGCCTATGGTGGCACTGAAATGGATGCTGTGAGTTATGCCATTACCCTTGAGGAAGTTGCACGTATAGATGCTTCAACCTGCGTCATCATGTCAGTCAACAACTCTTTATTTTCAAACCCAATCCTCAAGTTTGGCTCAGAATACCTTAAGAATAAATATTTACCGCTCACATCAAGTGGAGAGAAACTGGGAGCCTACTCCCTGAGTGAGCCTCAATCAGGCTCTGATGCCAAGGCTATGCTGACAACTGCTACCCGTGATGGGGATTCATATGTTCTCAACGGAGTAAAAAATTGGGTTACCAGCGGCATTAGCTGTGATTATGTCATTGTTTTCGCAAAAACTGATAAGGATGCAGGCTACAAGGGTATCTCGGCCTTCGTAGTTGAAAAAGGATTGGAAGGATTTACCACAGGCAAGAAAGAAGATAAACTCGGTATTCGTGGATCTGATACCAGTGAATTGATTTTTGAAAATTGTCGAATCCCTGCAGAAAATCTTATCGGGGAAGAGGGGCAGGGATTCACTATTGCTCTGGCTACCCTGGATGTGGGACGCATTGGAATTGGAGCACAGGCATTGGGAATTGCCCAGGGAGCTCTGGAAAGATCGATTAAATACGCCAAGGAACGGGAGCAATTTGGTAAACCTATCGGAATGTTTCAGGGAATTGGATTTAAGCTGGCCGATATGGCCACCCGTGTGGATGCCAGTCGACTCCTCGTTTATCGGGCAGCCTGGCTAAAGGATCAGGGAAAAACCATTGGGGAGAAAGCCTCGATGGCCAAGATGTTTGCCGGTGATACGGCCATGTATGTAGCAACTGAAGCTGTTCAGATTCATGGGGGGTATGGATTTATCCGTGAATTTGAAGTGGAACGCATGATGCGCGACGCGAAGATTACACAGATCTACGAAGGGACCAACGAGATTCAAAGATTGGTCATCAGTAGACATCTTCTAGCAGATTAGATTTATAGAATTGTAAAAGGAGAAATGAGAAATGGGATTTTTTGATGCACCTGCATTAAACCACCACGAACAGGTTGTTTTTGCAAAGGATGATGAAACAGGTCTAAAAGCGATCATTGCCATTCATAACACAAGTTTAGGACCAGCACTCGGTGGTTGTCGTGTGTGGAACTATGATGATGAAGAGGCTGCGCTTCGTGATGTTCTCAGGCTTTCTGAGGGAATGACTTATAAATCTGCTCTGGCAGGTTTAAACCTCGGAGGCGGTAAGTCGGTTATCATTGGTCGTGTAAGGGATATTGGCAATGAAGCTGCCTTCAGGGCTTTTGGTCGTCTGGTGGACAGTCTGGGTGGTCGCTATGTTGCCGCTGAAGACGTCAATACCACGCCTCAAATGATGGAATGGGTCCATGAAGAAACTGATTATGTAGCCGGCCTTAGTCCAGACCTGGGTGGCTCAGGCGATCCTTCACCATTCACCGCTTATGGTACTTTTGTTGGTATCAAGGCTGCAGCAAATAAGACCTGGGGATCAGACAGTCTGGAAGGCAAAACTATTGCTGTCCAGGGTCTGGGTCATGTTGGAATCTATCTTGTTGAGCATCTTTCTAAAGCTGGCGCAAAAGTAATTGTTACTGATATTAAAGAAGATCGTGTCAAAGATATGCTCAAATACAAAAATGTGACTGCCGTTGCTCCAGATGATATCTATGATGTTCCAATGGATGTGTTTGCTCCCTGTGCTTTAGGCTCTTCCGTCAATGATGAGACCATTGATCGTCTGAAATGTCAGATTGTGGCAGGAGCTGCAAATAATGTGCTTTCAGACTATGAAAAGCATGGCAAGATTCTCCTCGACCGTGGTGTCTTGTATGCTCCAGATTATGCCATTAACTCTGGTGGAGTGATCAATGTCTATGGCGAGTTCGAAGGTTATAACGAAAAGCGTTCTTATAACCGTGTAAATCATATCTATACCATCCTCCAGGAAATTTTTCAGCGTTCACAGGATGAAAATATTCCTACTATGGATGCAGCTGATATTCTAGCTGAAGAGAGAATTCGAAAACTGGGACGTCTGAAACAGATGCATCGTTCTGGCAAACGCTTATTCTCGAAAATATAAATAACGCGTAGAAAGGATCAGGCCTCAGTTCATGCAAGAAAGACGTCGAGCCCGGGAATTTGTTGTTCAGGTCTCATATGCACATGAGATCCAAAACGATAACCTGGATCAAACCTTCAACCTCCTGGCAGAGAAGAGCGAGTTATCGGATGATTTGCTTAAATTTGCCCGTGATCTGGTAAATGGGATAATGGCTCATCGTCAAGAATTTGATGATCTGATTTCCAGCAAGTCCAGAAATTGGGATCTGACCCGTATTGCCCTGATTGATCGATTAATTCTCAGGATGGCCCTAACAGAATTCTTTTATTTTAAAGATATTCCTCCAAAGGTGTCCATTTCAGAGGCTATTGAAATCGCCAAGGTCTTCAGTACAGAGGAGAGCAGCAGTTTTGTGAATGGTATCCTGGATGCAATTCTTAATGATGCCTTGTCTGAGGGTAAAATCTCCATGATTTAGTTGGCTTAAAACGCTAATAGCCCAAAAGCGTGTCCCCTAAATCGTCACACCGAGCGGAGTCGAGGTGCGAGGAACGGGAGACACGCTTTTTTTATTCCCCCCGCTTCGTCAGAGACGAATTGTAGAACAACTTAGGAAGCCCCAGCCCGCGTGGCACAGGCCGGGGATGGTATGAACTCAGATGAGTATGGCCTCCTATCAGAGTTAAACTATTCCAAAAATAAGAGGGGATGTTAACTCCTGGGTTTTTCAACGCTACGAACTCAATAAAGCACTTCACAAACCCTCCGAGGAAGTTATTTTAGCGCCATGATTAGTAAACTTATTACCAAAATATTTGGAACCAGCACGGATCGTGAGACCAAGCACCTGATTCCGTTTGTCGCACAGATCAATAAAGAGTTTGAAGCACTTTCGAATGCCACACAGGAAACCCTCCTCTCCAAAACAGAAGCATTTAAAACTCGAATCAGTGAGGATACTTCAGCTCTGCAATCCAGGCTTGAAGGTGAAGGCAAAGATCTCAAAACTATTCAAGAGGCAGTCTACAACCGCGAGCAGGAAATTCTTGCTGAAATTCTGCCTGAAGCGTTTGCCGTAGTAAAAAAGGGTGCAGCCCTTCTCATGGGGCAGGCAATCAAAATCACCGGTCAGGAAATGACCTGGGACATGATTCCTTATGACGTTCAGCTCATGGGTGCCGTTGTCCTCCATCAGGGTAAAATTTCTGAAATGAAGACGGGTGAAGGCAAAACCCTGGTTGCTACCATGCCTATCTATCTCAATGCTTTAGTTGGGAAGGGTGTGCATATCATCACGGTGAATGACTATCTCGCAGAACGAGATTCCCAGTGGATGGGTGCCCTTTTGAAGTACGTGGGTCTCTCAGTTGGTGTGATCCTAGCCCAAATGGATCCTCCGACCCGCCAGGAAATGTACAATTGTGATGTGACTTATGGTATCAACAGTGAGTTTGGGTTTGATTACCTCCGCGACAATATGTCCATCAGCAAGCAGGATCAGGTCCAACGCGGACACTATTACTCTATTGTTGATGAAGTTGATAGTGTACTCATCGATGAGGCTCGAACCCCTCTCATTATTTCTGGAACCGTTGAGTCAGAGATTGCACAACGATACACGGATTTACGACCCCTGGTTGATACCCTGATGCGTCGTCAGACTACTCTGGTCAATTCCATTCTTGCAAAAGCTGAGGAAGCTCTCAAGGATCCCAAGCTGGAGTATGACGCTGGAGAGCTGATCCTTCAGGCACGCCGGGGAAGTCCCAAACATCGCCGTCTCCAGAAGCTTTACCAGGAACAGGGAATCAAGAAGCTTGAACAGCGTGTTGAGAATGACTATCTCCGTGATAAACGCATGCCGGAGATAGATGATGACCTTTACTTTGTCATAGAAGAAAAACAGAACAGTGTAGATCTTACGGACAAGGGTCGTGAAGCTTTGTCACCCAATGATCCTGATAGATTTATTATCCCTGATTTACCCACCCTCCTAAATGATCTGGAGAGTGATGAAGCGCTTTCAGTTCAAGAGCTGAATGAGAGCAAAGAAAAACTTTATGCCCTTCATGGTGAGCGCTCTGATACTATCCATAACTTGAGTCAGCTTCTCAAAGCCTATTCACTTTTTGAAAAAGATGTGGATTATGTGGTTCAAGAAGGCAAAGTCATGATCGTCGATGAGTTTACGGGACGCATCATGCACGGTCGTCGCTACAGTGATGGTTTGCACCAGGCTCTGGAAGCCAAAGAAAAAGTTCGGATTGAGAAAGAAAGCCAGACATTGGCCACGATTACGCTTCAGAATTATTTCCGACTCTATAAGAAGCTTTCCGGAATGACAGGTACCGCTGTTACTGAAGCAGAGGAATTTCTCAACATCTACAAACTTGGTGTGGTTGAAGTACCTACACATCGTGATGTCGTTCGAGCGGATGAAAACGATCAAATCTACAAAACCCGTCGGGAAAAATTTAATGCGGTGATAGAAGAGATTATAGCTTCACACAAATCAGGACAACCTGTCCTGGTGGGTACCATCACCGTTGAAGTATCAGAGACGCTTTCTCGAATGCTTAAACGACTCAAAATTCCCCATAATGTACTCAATGCCAAACAACATGGCCGAGAAGCAGAAGTTGTAGCCAGAGCGGGACAGGCACATGCCGTGACTATCGCTACCAACATGGCTGGACGTGGAACAGATATCAAACTGGGTCCTGAAGTCACGGGTCTGGGCGGTCTCAAGATATTGGGCACCGAACGTCACGAGTCCCGTCGAATTGATCTCCAGCTGAGGGGTCGTTCTGGAAGACAGGGTGATCCTGGTGCGTCTCGTTTCTATCTGAGTCTCGAAGATGATTTGATGCGTCTATTTAGTTCTGACCGAGTTGCCAGCGTGATGGATCGTCTTGGTTTGCAAGAGGGTGAGGTCATTGAAGCTGGTATGGTCACCAAGGCTGTGGAGCGAGCCCAGAAGAAGGTCGAAGCCCGCAACTACAGCATTCGTAAACATCTGCTGGAATACGATAATGTGATGAATCAGCAGCGCGAAGTTATCTATGATCGCCGACAGGCTGCCCTTGATGGTCTTGACCTGAAAGAGGAATATAGTGAAGTCATCGAGAATTATGTCGATACGGTAGTAGAAAAATATACTGGTCTTGAATCTGATGTGGACTTGTGGGACTGGAGTGGATTGCAGGCTGATCTTGGCTCAACCGCCATGGTTCAGATTTCAGAAACACCATCAGTCGATCTCGAAGCTGACAAATTGAGGGACCTCGTCAAAAAGCTTATCTGGGAATCTTATGAACAGAAAGTTGAGATAACAGGAAGTTCGGAGAACTTTAAGCGTCTTCAGCAATTTGTATATCTGAGAGTGGTGGATGAGAAGTGGCGTGAACATCTCTATGAGATGGATCAGATGAAGGAAGGTATTAACCTTCGAGCTGTCGGCCAGAAAGACCCCTTGATAGAGTATAAGAAAGAGGGCTATCAACTATTTGTGAAGATGCTTGATCTTATTGATCGTGAAGTTCTCAAACTCTTCTTCCACGCTCGAATTGTTGATGAGCGCGAAAATAAAATGCGGAGAGCCAGAAATCTTTCTTCGAACCATGCCGAGACCTCAAATATGGGCTTTCTGAATGCGTTACCGCAGACCGGTGGAGAAGGGAATCAGAGTTCCGCTCAGCCTGGTCCTCCTCAGAAACCAAAACCCATTCAAGTGGAAGAAAAGGTTGGAAGAAACGATCCTTGCCCCTGTGGATCGGGTCTAAAATACAAGAAATGTCATGGCAAGTAGGGTGGTATTCTTGATGACTAACAATTTTGTTACAGTATATAGACAGGCAAATAAAGTTTGTATCACCCCTTGAGGGCGTTATTTTTCAACTTGTTAGTGAACGAACCGGACTGTGATAAGAATCAACGCGATTGTTCGGTAGCATAATTAGTTTTAATGAAAATCAACCACATGCATGTGGAGGGAAA
>JABMQQ010000241.1 GCA_013202495.1 Fidelibacterota bacterium
TACAAGGGAAAACAGGTTACCATTCCTAAAGAAGTTTGATTCCAAAAATGAAAATCGTGGTTGATAGTATGGGGGGCGATAATGCCCCTTTTATCAATATCGAAGGAGCTATTCAATATTTGAATGATCCCAAAAGTATTGGTGAAGTCATATTGGTTGGTAAGGAAGACCTTATTCTCCACGAGCTTCAAAACAGATCTTTTGAAAGTACTCGCTTACATATTCAGCATGCATCCCAGGTGATTACCATGGATGAATCACCAACCAGGTCCTATAAAGAAAAAAAAGATTCCTCGATGCGTGTTGGTATTGGGTTGGTTAAGTCACATGTGGCCGATGCTTTTATTTCTGCAGGGAATACGGGTGCTACAATGACCTATTCCCTCCTCACCCTGGGTCGCATTCCTGGAGTTGATCGTCCTGCAGTTGGGGCTTTTATGCCCCACGAAGAAGGTGCTACCCTATTGCTGGATGTGGGTGCAACAGCTCAAGCCAAACCAAAAAATTTGCTCCAATACGGAATCATGGGCAGCATCGTGCACCGCTATCTAACCAAAACAGAAAAACCCCGCGTGGGGCTTATGAGTATTGGTGAAGAAGCTGAAAAGGGGACCTCACTTGTCAGAGAGGCCAAGCGACTCCTGGAAGATTCTAGCTTGAATTTTATAGGCTATGCTGAAGGTCGAGACATCTTTTTCGATAAATTCGATGTTATCGTAACCGATGGGTTTACAGGTAACGTATCATTAAAGTTAGCTGAGAGTACTTTCAAGACTCTGTTTAGTATGATCAAGAGTAGAATAGATCGTCCCAGTAGACTTTTAGGTGCCCGCCTTATCAAACCAGTATTTACAGAATTGATGGGCATTTTTGACCCCAACAATTATGGCGGTTCACCCTTACTTGGCATCAAGGGTATTTCCCTCATCGCTCACGGGTCCTCAAACGAGAAGGCGATTAAGGCAGCTCTATTTGAAGCCCAAAGCCTTATTCAATCGAATATGATCGATGCCATTGAACAGGAAATTACAAAATCCCTATCCAACATCGTTTATACGGATATGGACGAGCAAATCATCCACCACTAACCAATCAGGAAAACAATATGATCCGTGCTGCAATAACTGGAGTTGCCTCCTATGTACCTAAAAAAGTAATTACAAATTTTGATTTGGAAAAAATGGTGGATACCAATGATGAATGGATTGTCAGTCGTACAGGCATTAAAGAAAGACGTGTAGCCGCTGAAGGTGAAGCTAGTTCTGATATGAGTGTAAGCGCCGTAACCAAGTTACTGGCTGAAACAGGGACCAAAGCAGAAGAGATTGATGTCATTATCGTGGCAACCGTCACTCCTGATATGCTCTTCCCATCAACAGCTGCCTTGATTCAGGAAAAAATCGGAGCCGTCAACGCCTGGGGTTATGATCTATCAGGAGCCTGCTCAGGTTTCCTTTTTGCTCTAAAATCCGGTTCCTCACTCATCCAGACCGGTTCAAAAAAGGTTATTGTAGTGGGTGTGGATACCATGAGCTCTATTCTGGATTATACTGATCGTAATACCTGTATTCTCTTTGGTGATGGTGGTGGTGCAGTTCTGCTTGAGCCTACTGAAGATGAAAATTTTGGAATGATTGATGATATCCTCCGCATTGATGGTAGCGGTGCTGATGCATTGCACATGAAGGCTGGTGGAAGTCGGAAACCAGCCACCCATGCCACGGTTGATGCCCGGGAACATTATATCTACCAGGACGGACGCAGTGTTTTCAAACGTGCCTCCAACGATATGGCTAACGTCAGTGCTGAAATTCTTGAAAAAAACAATTTGAAAGCAGAAGATGTTGGAATCTTCATCCCACATCAGGCGAATAAACGAATCATCGATGTTGCAGCTCGTAAGGCAGGCTTCAAAGATGAACAGGTCTTACTTAATATCGATAAATACGGCAATACGACTGCTGGCACACTTCCCCTGGGATTGGATGAAGTTGTCCGTGATGGGCGCATAAAAGATGGCGATCTCGTTCTTTTTGCTGCATTTGGTGCCGGGTATACCTGGGGCAGTATTTTACTGCGCTATGGACCCAGCAAGAAAGGGTAATTCATGAAACGTGCTCTCGTATTTCCAGGACAGGCTTCTCAGTATGTTGGAATGGGACAGGATATATTTGACAAGCATCAATCAATAAAAGATATGTATGCTACAGCCAACGAAATTCTAGGCTTTGATGTAGCTGATGTCAGTTTCAATGGTCCTCTGGAAGATTTGACAGAAACCAAGGTAACCCAGCCCGCTTTATTTGTTGCGTCAGTTGCTCTGTTTACACTCCTGCCAAAATCCTTCGAATTTTCCATGACAGCAGGTCATAGTCTAGGTGAATTCTCCGCCCTTTTCGCAGCAGGTGTACTCAGTTTTGAAGATGCTCTCGCAATTGTGAAGGTACGCTCAGAAGGAATGCAGGCCGCAGGAGAAAATCAAACTGGAACCATGGCAGCCATTCTGAATATGTCTCGCGAAGATATTGCCAAGGTGTGCAAACATGCTGCTTCAAGGGGTATCGTGCAGGCCGCAAATTACAACTCACCTGGACAAATTGTCATCTCAGGTGAGACAGTAGCCGTTCACTTCGCCATGGAAATTGCCAAAAATCTAGGAGCACGTAAAGCTCTGGCTTTGAATGTGAGCGGTGCTTTCCACTCCCCCCTCATGTCACCGGCCAAAGAAGGCCTGAGTGTCATAATAGAGAATACTAAATTTAACAAAGCTAAAGTTCCAGTGGTAGCCAATGTTGATGCCAACCCAACAACGGATCCTGAAAAAATCAAAAACAATCTGATCGAGCAGTTAGAAAATCCTGTTCTTTGGGAGGATACAGTTCAATATATGGTTGGGGATGGTGTGGAAGAAATAGTCGAGATAGGTCCTGGAAAAGTACTTCAGGGATTGGTTAAACGAATCCACCGAGATATGGCAACTGATGGCATCGCAAACCAGGAACAATTGGAGGTAATATCATGATCGAATATCAGGGAAAAGTAGTCGTCGTCACAGGATCAACCAGAGGTATTGGCCACCAGATAGCCCTAGCCTTAGCCGAACTAGGGGCAAAAGTAGTGGTCAGCAGTCGTAAAGCCGAGGATTGTCAACAGGTTCAAAAAGAATTTGAAGCTCAAGGATATACGTGTTTGGGTGTTGCTGCTGATGTTTCATCCATGGATGATTGCAAAGCATTGAGCGCTGCTGCTCTGGAAGCCTTTGGCCAGGTAGATGTTTTAGTGAACAATGCTGGAATTACTCGAGACAATCTCATGATGCGTATGAAAGAAGACCAATGGGATGATATCATGAATATCAATCTTAAAAGTGTCTTCAATATGTCTCAGGCATTGTTAAGAAATTTTTTGAAATTGCGAGGGGGTCGCATTATAAATATTACTTCCGTGGTTGGACAAACGGGTAATGCTGGACAAGCCAATTATGCTGCTTCAAAGGCTGGTATTATTGGGTTTACCAAGTCTCTGGCTAAGGAAGTTGGGTCAAGAGGAATCACTGTGAATGCCGTTGCACCTGGTTATATTGCCACCGATATGACAGACGCGATCACAGACGATGCCAAGGAAAAATTGTTTGCACAGATCCCACTGGGTCGTATTGGAGAACCTCAGGATGTTGCCAATTTGGTAGCTTTTTTGGGTTCCGAGCAAGCTGGATATATCACAGGTCAGGTCTTCAATGTTGATGGCGGCCTGGTCATGCAAGGATAGAATTGAACGTTAGGAGGAAAGAATTATATGTCAACCTTTGAAAAAGTACGAGACGTTATTGTCGAGAAATTAGGTGTTGATGCCGCAAAGATCACTGAAGATGCTTCATTTATTGATGATCTGGGTGCAGACTCACTGGATACCGTTGAACTCATTATGCAGTTTGAAGAAGTTTTCGATATTGAAATTCCCGATGAAGATGCTGAAACCATCACAACTGTTGGGAAGGCCGTTCAGTACGTTGACAGTAAGCTTGGATAAGCTGTAGTCAAAACATTCTGAAATAAAACTGGGTTCACTGAGGGGTCTGGGGTTGAATCCCGGCTTTACGGTGAATCCAGTTTTTTTATAAGGGAGTACCATGAAAAAGCGTGTTGTTATTACCGGAATGGGGGTCGTTTCACCGCTGGGGAATGGAATTGATAAATTCTGGAGCAATCTGGTTGCGGGAACGAATGGAGTAACTACCCAGGATTGGTTGGTGGAAGAAGGCTACAATGCTACCGTAGCAGCCACTGCAAAAGATGAACTCCATATTGATGATGTAGTTGATTTTAAAGAAGCACGTCGTATGGATCCCTTTACTCGCTATTCTGTGCATTCAGCCAGGGCTGCTATTACACAAAGTGGTCTGGATACTGCGAATGAAGATCCCACTCGTATGGGTGTCATCATAGGTAGTGGTGTTGGTGGTCTGTATACTTTTGAAGAACAACATGCCATGCTGATTAAACGAGGTCATCGACGCGTCAGCCCTTTCTTTATTCCAATGATGATTCCAGATATTGCCGCAGGTTATGTTTCAATTATCTGGGGACTCAAAGGACCAAACTTCTCAGTAAACTCAGCTTGCGCCACTGCCGCTCATGCAGTTGGTCTTGGTATGCGGGCCATCCGTTATGGTGATGCAGATGTCATGGTCTGTGGTGGTTCCGATGCTGCTCTTACCCATATGGGCTTTGCCGGTTTTGCCAACATGAAGGCCCTCTCTTTTAATCCTGATCCAGATTCTGCCAGCAGACCATTTGATAAGGCGCGAGATGGCTTTGTCATGGGTGAAGGAGCCGGCGTCTTTGTTCTGGAAAGTCTTGAACATGCTCAGGCCAGGGGTGCCAATATCCTTGCCGAGCTGTCAGGCTTCGGAATGACTGCAGATGCCTATCATATCACCAGTCCTGCTTCAGGTGGTGAAGGTGCCAATCGCGCCATGAAAATGGCACTCTCAGACGGCGATCTTAATCCCACAGATATTGATTATATAAATGCTCATGGAACTTCAACACCAGCCAATGATAAAAATGAGTCCATTGCGATTAAAAATGTCTTTGGTGATCATGCCTACAAGCTTTCAGTGAGTTCAACAAAATCCATGACGGGTCACCTCCTTGGTGCTTCAGGTGGAATTGAACTGGCTGCTCTCGTAAAAACAGTTATGACCAACACCATCGCCCCTACCATTCACCACGAGAATCCCTGTGATGAATGCGATTTGAACTATACACCTGGTGTATCTGTTCAACGTGAGGTAAGAGCGGGAATTAGTAATTCTTTCGGTTTTGGTGGTCACAATGCTGTATTGGCAGTAAAGGAATATAAGGCCTAATCTCACACTTATGAGGATTTTGGGAAAACTCTTCAGGAAAAATGATTTGAAGCCGGTGGTCTCTGACCATTTTGCAAAAAATCTTTCCACAATTGAAAAAGCCCTGGGCTATTCATTTGCTGAACCTCATCTGCTGGAACGTGCTCTAACCCACAGTTCATTTGCCAGCCAGAATAACATTCGCTACTCATATGAGCGTCTTGAGTTTCTTGGGGATGCAGTTCTTCAACTAGTTGTTTCAGATTATCTTTTCAAAACACACCTCCATCTCAATGAGGGAACTCTTACTAAATATCGAACCATTCTGGTGAACGGCAACTATCTCTCAGAATGTGCTCTTCGTCTAGATCTGGGGAAATGGATTCTTCTTAGTGACTCCAGCCGTCGTGGTGGTCAACGAGACAACGATTCCATCATGGCTGACGTTATTGAATCGCTTATCGCTGCCATCTATATGGATGGTGGTTATGAACCGGCTGCCATTTGGGTCAAAAAACACGTGATTGCCGGCAAGGCTGATTACGCTGCTGAATTGCAGTCTTTTAACTACAAAGGTCAGTTAGCTGAAAAATGCCAACGCTTGAAGATGAGTAATCCTACTTTTGAAGTAACTAAAACGACAGGACCAGACCACGATCCACTTTATATGATCCAGGTTATCATCGATGGTAACGTCGTAGGATTTGGTGAGGGACGCAATAAAAAGGAGGCCAGCCAACACGCCTCTGAAGATACTTTGAAAAACTGGGACGTATTTTTTTCCGAAAAACAATAGAGCACACCCCAGTATGCCACTCAATAGCTCGATTGCATACACCGCCTAAGGATCAATCCCAAAAAACATGCCCTAACCGTTCTTCTTGAAACCTTCCATATACCGTTTCTAGCCTTTGTAGGTCTTTGGATTCACACTATATTTCTTGACTATTCATTACTCAAAAGTATTTGATTTTTTTCTAAGAATATTTGTTAGCGTCATGAACGCAAGAACCGTCAGGAAAAGCTTATGAAGAAAATATCTCAATCAATCCTCGTGCTTCTTTTCCTGGCAAGTTTTACCATGGCGAATGACCATCACTCTTATCAATTTCAAACCATTGATATTAACCAGGGTCTCTCTCAAAATAGTGTGATGACAATCGCCCAGGATATAAATGGCTTTATGTGGTTTGGTACCGAAGATGGTCTAAACCGCTATGATGGGGTCACATTCAAGCAATTTCGACACGATCCCATGGATTCATCATCCATCAATTCAAATTCTATCTATTCAAGCCTCCTGGATAGTAAGGGTAATCTATGGATAGGCACCTATGTTTCAGGTTTGAATAAGTATATAGATGAGACTGAATCATTTGTTCACTACCCCCACGATCCCAATGACAGCCTTTCACTAGGTGATGGAACAATTTGGGGTTTGCAAGAAGATCATGAAGGTTATATCTGGATAGGTACTTCAGGGGGTGGCTTATCCCGATTCAACCCCGAAACGGGGATATCCATACCCGTAGAGACCCTTATTACAAATGCAGATACGCTTGCAGATCGTGTGATCTATGGTCTTTTTGAGGATCATGAGAACCAGCTTTGGATTTCAACACGGAATGGAGTGAATGTTCTGGACTTGAAAACCTATGCTATGAAGACCTACCGATACATTGAGGATGATCCATCATCTCTTTTTGACAACAACGTAAATTATATCTATGAAACCTTTGATGGCGAAAATTATCGAATTTGGGTTGGAACAACCTGGGGTGGTCTGGATTGTTATGACCCTGAAACCGATGGTTTCATTCACCACGGATACAAATCGACCATCAACCCTGACTATCCAGAAACCAGTGTAAGTCGCATGGTACAGACCGGAGATGATCGCATATGGGTTGGCACAGATTCCAAAGGCATTCTGATCCTGGATTTAAATGGTAACCTCATAGAAATTATCGGCAAAAAAGTCTACGATGAAACAGCATTAAATGATGATGCAATCCAATCATTCTATGATGATGGGGATATTGTCTGGGTAGGGACATCAGCGGGTGGAGTTGGCAAATATGTTCGCAATAGAAAAAAATTCCATGCTATGAGTTACGATCCCCTTAACCCTGAGGGGTTGCATGACAATCGCATACTTCAGATTGAAAACGACAGCCAGGGGAACCTCTGGATTGCTACTTGGTCAACTGGTCTCACCTATTATAACACCAGCAAAAATACATTTAAGAAGTATCAACACGATCCAGATGACCCTGGAAGTATTAGTGACAACGGAATTCAGGATATCCTGGTAGATCAACATGACAATCTCTGGGTTATCAGTGCAAGTACCAGTCTTGATCTCCTGAGAAACAATTCCGATGCTTTCATACATATTAACCCTGATATCGGTAATCCTAAAGGCCTTCAAAGTGAGTACTTGCTATCCATGCTTGAAGATCGTGAGGGAAATATCTGGTTGGGTAGCTGGAATGAAGGTCTTTTTCGTCTTGATCCAAAAAGCATGGAATTTGAAACCTTCCAAACACTTGGAACTGATGAGATAAATCTTGGCAATATTGCATATTACGTCATGTTCGAAGATTCTCGAGGAAGGTTATGGATTGGAGCCGAAAACGAAGGATTGATCGGATTTGATCGCAATACCGAGACGCTAAAACAATATAAAGCCTCCCCAGGTGACCCGACTACTTTACTAAATAATGATGTGATGTGTTTCTTTGAGGATGAGGATGGATATCTATGGTTGGGGACCTACGGTGGTGGAATAAGCCGTTTTAATCCACGTAATGGTACCTTCGAGAATTTTTCTACGGAAGATGGATTACCAAGTAGTGCTGTTTACAGCATTTTCCAGGACACCTATGGTTGGTTGTGGATGAGCACTAATAATGGTCTGGCACAATATCATCCTAAGAAAAAAATACTTAAAACATATGGTACTGCTGATGGCGTATTAAGCAAAGAGTTCAACCCGGCAGGGTGCCAACTTGATAATGGGTGGCTATATTTTGGTGGTGTCAGGGGAATCACTTATTTCCACCCGAATCAGATTCGGGATAATCGTCATATTCCACCTGTCAGGTTCACAGAATTATCTATCATGAATGTACCCATAGGTATCAATCAAAAATTCAAAGATCGAGTCATCTTAGAAAAATCAATCACCACCACCCCCCCGTTGGAGTTGTATCCAGATGATTTGTTTTTCAGTCTCAGCTTTGCCAGCCTGGACTATTACCATCCCAGCAGCAATAAATATGCATATTTCATGGAAGGTTTCGATGAGCAGTGGAGGCAACTTGGTACTCAAAGAGAAGTAACTTTTTCCAATCTGCCCCCAGGGAAGTATACTTTTCATCTCAAGGGCAGTAACAATGACCAGGTTTGGAATAACAATGGTCCTGCTCTTAATTTGATCATCCATCCGGAGTTCTATGAGACATGGTGGTTTATTTCCAGCAGTATTTTTCTACTCATTCTCATTGTCTTCATAGCCTTTCGTCTGCGTACTAATTTTCTAGTTAAACATGGGTTGGAACTCGAAAAACACAACATCCAGCTCAATGCTCAAATTGAATCTCGTCGGAAAGCCCATGTAAAAGCCAGTGAAAGAGCAAATTATTTTCGTGCTGTAATCGCCCAGTCCCCGATTCCCATGGCTATCCACAATTCTGAAGGAAACATCACACATCTTAACTCTGGTTGGGTAGAACTTTGGGGAGCTGATAGCCCTGAGGATATTATCAAGGATTATCATGTGGAAGAAGACGAGCTGGCAAACCAATTGTCTCTGGGTAAAAGTTTCAGAAAAGCTGTAGAGGGTAACATCATAGAAATTCCTGAAGTTAAATTCATAGCTGATAATGGAAGTACGAAGGTGGTTCAGATGCTCCTTTATCCTCTCAAAAACATAGTTGGAATGACGAATCAGGTCATGGTATCTCTTGAAGACGTTACAGAAATCGTCCGCCAGAGAAATCTTTTAGAAAAGTCTATTCTTGAGAAAGACTTACTGCTAAAGGAAGTCCATCATCGGGTAAAAAATAATCTGCAACTCGTGGCCAGTTTGCTTGGATTGCAAAAGGCAGGTACTGAAAACGATAAAACAATTCAAACCCTCGATGACATAAAAAATCGAGTCAATTCTATGGCCCTAGTGCACGATGCCCTCTATAGGTCACCGGAATTCGATAATATTGATATATCCACCTACATTCAGGATTTAACCGATACTCTCCATGCTGCTTTTGGACGGCATGCTGCTCCCATTGAGATCAAGACAAATATACCTGAAATAAGTTTGCCTGTGGATATCGCTGTACCCTGTGGATTGATGATCAACGAAATGGTGACCAACGCGCTGAAGTATGCCTTCCCTGACCCTGCCAAAAAAGACAAACACATCCTCATTCAATTCACAGAATATGAAGATGATCGTTTACGCCTCGAAGTCATTGATAATGGGGTCGGTCTTCAGAAACCGGTGGTCTGGGATTCAATTCATTCGTTGGGCTTATATCTACTTAAAATTCTGTCTGAGCAGCAGCTCATGGGCACAGTTAATCTAAAAGATGTACGAGGTGCCCATTTTATCATCGAATTTCCCATTCACCCCAACTATGATGACTAGGAACACTCCGAGTATTCGAGCCGAATAGGAATCAAAAGTAAGTATATAGTAGCTCTCTTGTAACGAATTAATCTTTTCCACTATGTGATGGTTTGTTTTCTTTCTCTGCGCGGGTCTGGAATTACCTTAAAGATCAGAGTTCCGCTATTTTGCCAGAGACTGTCAATTTATAAAGGGTATCCATCTATGAGATTTTTAATAATAAATGTAATCACAGTGTTGCTTCTCACCTCAATAGGTTTTTCTCAGATTCCTGATGGTTACTATACTCCGGCAGAAGGATTAAATGGCCCAAGTTTGAAGGCTGCCTTAAACAGTATAATCAGCGGACATACGAGCTTTCCATATACAGATTTTCAAACGGATTGTTGGGACATACTCAAGGAAACTGACAAAGACCCAAATAATCCAGATAATGTCATCCTATTGTATACAGGATGGTCAGTCAACGCAGCTCAAGAATACAATAATGAAAATGGTTGGAGTAGAGAACATGTTTGGGCAAAATCAAGGGGCATTTATTACACTGGTTTTGGCTCTGAGGATGATATAGCTGCTACAGACGTCCATCATTTGCGACCGGCGGATATAACTGTTAACTCTGCCCGAAACAATCGTTGGTTTGATTATTGTTCAATTCCGTACATTGATGAAGGAGATTCAACGGGATCTTTTACCAGTACTGATCAAGAATGGGTGTGGCAACCACGTGCTGAGGTTATTGGCGATGTCGCACGCATGATGTTTTATATGGCAACTCGCTATGAAGGTACTGGTACGGAGCCTGATCTTGAACTCCTCGATGAAATCCCAACTGATCGGTACACGAACGATCCAGTTTTTGCAAAATTGTCTACTCTCCTCGCCTGGCATGTAATGGATCCAGTGGACCAATTTGAACAAAACAGGAACAATATCATCTATGGTTATCAAGGAAACCGAAATCCTTTTATAGATCATCCCGAATATATACACCTACTATGGAATGGTGAGACCGTCGTAAGTTTTGATGAGTCATCAATTTCTGTTTATGAAGATCATGGGACACTTGAGGTCAATGTAAACATTGGATATCCTGATACGACAACTGCAACATCAATCGAAGTAAACCTGTTACCTACCAACGCGATTCCTGGAGGTGACTTTGAGGTTGTTATGCCCCAATATTTAAACTTTCCTGCTGGATCATATTCATCCCAATCTTTTTCTATCAATATTATTGATGATACAGAGATCGATGGTCCGGATACGCTCTTTTTTGAATTATCAAATGTATCAGGAGGCAACAATGCCTCATTGGGGTACCCTACTACTGTACAATTAGTTATTCTCGACAATGAAATTGAGGATGATGGGAGAACCGGGAATATTATTATCTCAGAAATAGTTGATGGTCCCTATTCAGGCGGATATCCAAAAATAGTTGAAATTACAAATACTGGAAACGAGGACACTCCCTTGACCGGGTATACTGTGAGCCGCTTCAGCGGGAGCGGTTCGACTCCTGACGATATCCACTTTACCTTCCCTGAATTTATTCTTCCATTTGGAAAATCTATTGTCCTGACGAACGCGTCAGAAAGTGTATGGACCAACACTATTACCGAGTTAACTACCCCTGAACATGTCATCTTTGATCTCGATTATGGCTTTGGTCCCATTATTGGGAATGGTGATGATACCTATGAATTAAAAGACGAAAATGATACGGTTCTCGATTATTACGGTAATGTGGGGGTCGACGGAACAGGGCTCCTCTGGGAATATCTAGATTCCTATGCCTATAGAAACGCAGATGTTATAACGGGGACTGATGGCTTCAACCCGGCCGAATGGACGATAGGTGCCGTTGATGCGTTGGATAACCAGCAAGGTAATTTGCATAATTACCTGACTCCAGGGATACACACCTATGTGAGTCAGCCATCCTCCTTGAATGCAGCGCCTGCTGTCCCATCAGGATTTTTATTGCAACAAAACTATCCAAATCCCTTCAATCCAAGTACAACAATCCGTTATGCATTGGATGATAGAGCGAATATTAAATTAACGATATTCGATTTCCGGGGAAATGAGGTTATCACCTTAAAATCTGGCAAAACCCCAATGGGCAACCATAACATCCAGTGGGATGGACTAAATCATTCAGGGACCCAGGTGGCCACTGGGGTATATTTTGTACAGCTTAAGCTAGGAAATTTAAGTCAAACAGTAAAAATGTCGTATTTGAAATAATTGTCCAATTATTTGTTCTCCAAATTCCAACCAAACTGACAGAACAGATAAGGGGCTCCAAAACTGATCCAGGCTCCCAGAAGGGTGTAGCGAATAAACATGGCCATATCTGTGATGTAACCGATGGATATGAACACCTGTTTCAGACCCATCCAGATCAGAACGATACCTACCAGACCCATGACAAGCTTGGAGATGACCAGATTCATACCCGGCTTTAAGCTACAAGACAGGTACTTCTTCTCGTGAAGGTAACCAGCTAGAAAACCAATAAATGCAGCCCCACCCTTGATTGCCACCTCTGATAGCTCTGGGACTAGCATGAACAGCCCCATGAGAAGCACAAAAAAAATCAGACTCTGCCGAGTTGGACCAAGACGCGCCCAACCTGGAGGTGATAATTTTAATAACCAGGAATAGATGAATAGGGTAATAAAGCCAATCAGGAAACCACCTAGGACATCTGTTGGGTAATGAACACCAAGATAAATTCTCGAGAAGCCAACACCAGCGATGAGAATGGCAGCAATAATGTAAGCACGCTTGTCCTTGAGCTCGAAGGCCAGCCAACCCCACAACACCATAGCTCCCTGAGAATGACCGCTGGGAAATGACCAATCATCAGCATGAACGAGATGCTCAATGACATCGGGTCTGGGTACCTGAAAGATGCCTTTGATGACTGCATTTAGCACAAATGTGAAAAGCAGCACCATACCCACCCGACCCATGACCCGCTTTCTCCACAGCCAGTAGGCCAGGGGTAGAAAGAGCAGGAAAAATTCCTCATCACCAAGAAAGGTGAAAATCTTCATTATCGGTGTTAGCCATTCAGCACGTACTGATAAAACCCACTCCATAGCATCCTCCTGTTGATTCTGAATATGGAACTAACTTAGTATTTGGATTGTGATCAAACTATAAAATTGAAGAATTATAACACTGAATTTCACAAAGCACTCGGTTGACTCCTTTCGCAGAGATCACGGAGTTGGGAGGTATTGATAGGTTAAGTTTTTTGGACACGAATGCGACTAATCCATACAAACATAAACTTCAAACGCCTGTAAAAAAATATTTGTGGTTCTTTTCGCGACCATTAGTGTCATTCGTGTCTATAGCCCAATGAATTTCACTATACTCTACGTTGATCACGTGAGAACTAGCTCTCGCTAAAGTATATGAGATAGTAGCGCTGTGAATATTGATAAGTTAGGCTTTGGGACACGAAATGCTCGAATGGGACTAATGACACAAAATCAATTAAAGTCAAGCTGCTGCAAATTTAAAAAAATCAGTTCGTAGATTTCGTCAGATTCGTTGTAAAAATAGCGTTGTCTTGGTCCTGATTTTAACTGTTTTTACTTTCGACCTTCAGACCTTCGACCTCTAATTACAGATTCCATACGAGACGCGCCTGATAACGCCAGGCCCAGGGTTCTTCACCTTCAAGGGGGTGAGATTGCCAGATTGGAAAATAAAGACCTGCTGTAAAAAATGATTTGTGCTCAAATCCAAACCCAGCTGCATAATGAGGTTTAACTCCGTCCCAACCCACCTCATCCATATCAACGATCAAACTGCTTGTAAATACTTTCAGTTGAATACCTCTCATCCAATAACCACCTGATATACTCAGGCCCATGTACTCATTGGTATTTTCAGTCAGCTTGGTTTGTCCACGAAAAGTTGGTATTGCTGCCAATCCATCCTGCCAGGCGTATTGATGGGTGAATTGATAGGGATCTGGTGTTGACTCACTCTGGAATCCCGTTTCAAATTGGACGCCTCCCACAACCCAATCCCAGAACACACCTGAAAGATCTGTCTGGGCTTTAAATATGGAAAAATTTCCCTGTGGTCCCTCCCCAGAGGCAACCTTGACTCTAATGTAAACCCGGTCTCCTTGTTTGGTCAGGGATAGTCCCGAATAGGACCCTTTGATAATGTGAACATTTTGATTTTGTTTCCAGATCAGGCTGTCACCGTATTGATCATACTCAACAGCAAGCCCCACTCTTTGATATATCAGCCGCGGTCCCTGAATCAGGTAAGTTTGTTTACCCACATATCGGGTAAGCCCCATACTGATACCTGACCAATCATCATAGGCATGAGCCCTGAGATGTGAAAACAGACGTTTATCCAGATTGATGGGGTGACCATAACTTACCCGCCCACCCCAACTCATGCTGGAATCATAGGGCGTATGACCATTGAGCTCTATACTGATGCGGTGGCGATAATCACTGGGATAAGCTGGCCATAAGTCCACACCAAAACCAGAGGTCAATTTTAGCCCAATCCGTTTTTCTCCATCCCAATCAGACCAAATACTGGGATTAATTGTCATGCGATAGTTGGTCCAATCTGGTAAAGCTCCAAAGGGTTGGATATGAATATTATTGCGTAAACGAGGCCAGCGATTATTGAATCTATAATACTCGGCCAGGAGATGATCCGCATCCAGAACGACTTCAGCCACATCAATCTTTGGAATCACCAGGGGTGTGGTTTGGTTCAAACCATACGTGTAAAATGTACTGTCCCCCCTAGTGGAGATTACGCTTACTTCTACGGGGAAATGCCATACTCCGAGATGTTCAATGCCAATCTCAACTGAATCCTGTCTGGTTCTGACATAATCCAGATTGACATCACTCCAACGTGAACTGGTGAGCGCCTTTTCAAATTGAAAAGCGAGATCATCACAGCAATGGGTCGACATGCTTGTAATGAGTTCATCTGTGATACAGGTTGGATCTGCAGAAAATTGAATGGCGTCCTTCACCAATACAGAAAAGAGAGAATCTCCAATAGTACCTTGAAGCATGCGCAAGTAGCCAAAACCAGCCACCGCCAGGATAAAGCGTTCCTCTGTCCGCAATTTATTAAAGACCAGGTCTTTCCTGATGGACATTAGATTTCCATTGGAGAGTGCTCCACCCGCCAATTCAACCAGATATCGAGGTGTTAGATATTTAAAATCACTCCATAGTGCTGGAATTGCTGCTTCAAGTCCTGCGTATGGAACGTTTTCACCCTTCCCATTATTGCTCAGGAGTAACATGGCATAAGAACCAAAAAACCATGAGCCCTGATCCAGAGAATCCCCTTTCCAATTACTCAGGGTGCGGCCCATTTCATCGATTTCATCGAGGTAGAGATCAAGGGGGTGAACAGGAGCTCCTGTTGAATCAGGTGTGATTGATTGAGCCGCCAGCGAAACTGCCAGGAAGATAAGGAAAAGCATGATTGGGACTTTGAAACGTATTGGTTTTATAAGCTACCTTTATCCTAATATGCGAAGAGATTAAATCTCAGGAGTTCAAAATAATCCTCAGTTTTAAAACCTACTGTAACCGGATTGATGAGGTGTGCCCCGGGGTAAAATGATGCACGATAAGCTTCCTGATGTTTTTTGAACTCAATTGAGAATTCAAGTTTTTCCGGGATGGGAAGTAAACCTTTGGAAAAATCTCCTCTTATGGCTTTCGCGACTCCTGCTCTGATCATTTTCAAAGATTGGGCAGGATGTTGTGAGATAACCGAGCTACCCTCACCTCGGATGGTGGCCACTATCTGAATGTTGGAATTATGCTCGGCAACCTCCTGACATAGTCCTTCATCTCCTGAAACAAAAATTGAGGGCACACCATAGTATGAGGCAGCCAGACCGTGTACGTAGAATTCTGACATATCCAGACCATTCAGGGTCATTCTGGCAATTCGACCAGAAGACATGGTATGGGCCAACGTATTGGTATTCTGTCCGGCTCTGGAATGATAACCAATAAACATAATAGCATCAAAACTTTCATCTACCTCTTGAACCATGGACAATGGATGCCCCGCCCAACCCCGCACAACTTTACACAGTTCAGGTAACTCATCCAGAATGAGATTTCTTCCTGAATCGTGGGCATCTTTAATTAGAATTTCAGTGGCTCCACCTTCAATGGCAGTTTCAGCCGCTGCTGCAACTTCTGCGGTCATTTGTTTTTGAAACCAGGAATATTCATTGGGGAAGGCTTTATCCGTTTCGTTCCAATGTCCAATGCCTGTAATACCTTCAATATCTGCAGAAATAAAAATCTTCATTTCAACTCCTATAAGTCAGGTAAGGTGATTATTCGAACTGAATTCAAATAAACATGAATCCATGATAAATGCACGAAGTAAATCTTTAATTGTCAGAAAATGAGTAAATAGTCTGAGGAATTGAATCGGCTATTTTTGCCTTGATGGAAACATGGCTCCCGGCACTCTACGACAATATTCAGAATAGGCGATGGGATAGGCTTGATCAAGTTGGATCTCTTCCCTGGGGATAAGTCTCTTGATCAGCCAGAGCATCACAATAAACATGATTGCCATTAAGATGGATGAAAGAATGAAAGTCAGACCCAATAGAACCATGAGAGCTGATAAATACATGGGGTGTCTGATTTTTTTGTAGGGACCATGTAAGGTGAGGTAATCAGTCTGACTTGGTTTTACACCTGCCAGACGAAAACTTCGGCGAAGGGAAAGTCGGCTCCATAGAAGCAGAATGCTGCCAAACAGAAAGAGCATCAACCCCAGAGATTCAAACACAATAATCAGTGGTATAAATTGTGATTTGATACAAATAAAAATGGGGACTTGAATGTCGAGAAGCATCATGGCGCCGCATAGCGGTATCAATACCAGAAAGAATAAGAGATTCAAAATATTGAAGGTCCACCCCTCCCAACCACACTCAGGTCGTTGTAAACGAATCGAGCCCGGGGCAAGGATAAGTATCCCCCCAATCACCGCAGAAACAACCAGAATGATTGTTCCTAAAATCTGACTGTATTGTGCGATCATCGCCTACTCTGCTTCCCTCTACCTATCGTCTTTTCTAAAAGACTAAGGGGCAAAAAATATGCCGATGTTAAATTTTTGCTATGGAATTAGAGAAACACCCAGACTGTGGGAATAGTAATGTCCTATGTGAAGATAAACTGTTGAGTGTTAAATCGTAAAACTTATGGCGTGTATCAGAAAAGAAAATCCATGTTTTCTTCTGTCATCTCAAATGGATTGGGACTTAACATGCTGACCTGAAATACGGTCTGACCCAGAACTCCAGGGGTAGGTTCTTTCACACTACGGAGCACGACAGACGTTCCCTCAGCCGTTTGATAAGGAACTGCATTTTCTTCAAAAACGTGCCCATATTTTTCAAAGTAGGCCTGTTTAAAACGCTTGGCATCATAGGGATAATCAAAATTATAAAGCACTTCGATTGAGTGGATCGACACTTTTACATCGGCTTTGATGTTGAACCAGACATAGATTTTTGCAATCCCTTTCTCTCCAATACGATATGAATAGCCAGACAATTGGCGATTGTCTGTATAGTTCGTCTTGGTGGCTAATTTCTTATCTTTGAATACATCCTGGAGAGCAGAATCAATTTGAGCCTCAGACATAGACCAATCCAAACCCCAATATACATCAGGCGTTTGTGACAGAGCTGGCAAAGTGAATCCAAGAATAAGGATCAGAGAGATTAAGATTTTTTTATTCACGGCGAGCCTCCTACCAGCTTAAAGCCAAACGCATTCAATGCTTGATAACTATGGGCTAAAAATATGCTCTGTAAGATTTTCCGCAAGTACTGATTGCACAACAAGCAGTTAAGGACTAGAGACGGTGGGGTTTCCCCACATGTTTGTCAAGGACCCAGGTGACCGACCAATTGTGCCCAAGGCGATGTCCATCCATGGTTGGTGGCAATTCATGGGATTGATAGAAGGGCAAATCCACTTCTTGAGGATCACTGGCCAATTCTCTGAACGCCCCGTCCTGAGCATGGACGGTTCTATGCTGAATGAGACGTACCGATTTTTTCCACTCGGGGTACTTCAGCTTATCACCAGCATCGTAGTTCAATTTATCACACTCATCCAGAAGTTTGGGGAAACCACTCAGCGGCGCCGCAATGACATGAATATCGGCCTTTAATTTCCCGAGTCCCGAGGCTGCATATGTCACAACCATACCGCCGTAGGAGTGACCAAAAATGACTAGTTTTTGGTATTTGCCACGCTTCTCTATCTTTTTAATCTCAGAGGCAAGGTTCGCAGCTATCTGGTCTGGACATTGTTCCCAATCATATCTAAAAAAGAAAACCGAACCATAGTGATCAGCCAGATTTTTTAAACCGATAATCCACTCATAACCCCTGGAGTCATATCCATGAACTGCCATGACCAATACACTATCATTCCTTTGCTCACCATCTCTTAATTCGATAACTCCCAATGGCTGTTCCATGAGATGTTGCCCGGCAGTCGTTATTTCAGTCCCCTCACCAAAATCGTGTATGTCAAAGCTTACAACTTCATCGCCATTATTTTGTGAAGCCTTTGAGGTTTCGGAAACACTGGGAGCTTTCCCACCACAGGCGACAAGTATGAACAGGATGCAAAATGCAATTGAAATACGGTATATAGTTGATTGAAGGGACATTTAATCTCCAGTTTTGTTGAAATGTAGACCAGCTCTCAAAATTGCCAGACCTGGTGAAAATAGCACTAACAGAAAGACGATAACCATATTAAAATTTCCTGACAGCATACCAAGCACACCAGTCAACATGAGCACGAACCCCAACAGAAAGAAACTGAATTGAAGAAGTTGTTTCGTTTTGGGATTGATAAGTTTCACCCTTAACCTGAACATGAATGTCATCGCCCCCAGGATGAAATAATAGGCCATGAATGTGATCAAGGTTTTTTGATCAAGTTCTGCAGATCGAAAAGATACGATTGCTGTGACAAGTGACAGCAATGAAGCCACATACAAATGCATGAGAGGCTTCAACCATTTTAGTGTCTTTTGCGAGACTTCCATTCCTCAATATAGTGAGCTTCAATAGGAGGTCATACTCATATCAAAATCCTCAGGATTAAAACTTTATATCTCGATTAAGATTTCCGTGTTTTGTGAGTTCACATACTTAATTTCGTGCCGAATAATAAGAGAGTAGGCATATGATTAACCATGGTCACATTCTGATCATCAATCCTGGCTCCACATCCACCAAACTGGCCATCTACAGTTTTGATTTAGAAATTGAGCAATTAGAAGTTGTGGATGAAACGCTCATGGTTCATTCAGGTTTAGATGCAAGCATTGCTGAACAATTAGATACTCGCTTTGAGGATGTAGAGCGATTTGTGGCTTCAGCGAATATTGACCTTCATATCATTATGGCCAGAGGTGCCCCCTTGCGTCCACTAAGTGGAGGTAGCTATCAGGTCAATGATCTCATGCTCGATGATCTCAGAACACACAAATATTCCCAACATGCCAGCAATTTAGCGGCTCTGATTGGCGAGAGAATCGGTAGAAAGTATAATATCCCCGTCTATATCTCAGATCCAATCACTTCAGATGAATTTGAACCTGTTGCCAGAATATCCGGAGTACCTGGAATAGAGCGGAAATCTCGCAGCCATGCCCTCAACATAAAATCCAGTTTGAGAAAGCTTTGCTTACGTCTGAACAAAAATTATGCAGATAGTTCCTGGGTTGTCTGTCACATGGGTGGTGGTATCTCGGTGGCAGCTCTACATAAGGGGAAAATGATTGATGTCAATGATGCTCTCCTGGGCATGGGTCCATTTAGTCCAGAGCGGGCGGGTGCACTGCCTTCTTCTGGTATTCTTGACCTGGTATTTGAGGCAAATCATGACCGTGTATCGATTGAGGACTTACTCTCAAAGGAAAGCGGTCTGAAGGGGTATCTTGGTACCGCTGACCTCCAGAAGGTTGAAGAGAGAATTGGCAGGGGTGACTCCGAGGCTGAGCTCATCTTTCAAGCTATGGTATATCAGATTTGCAAAGAGATTGCCGCCATGGCTTCTGTGCTCAAATTTGAGTTGGATGGAATTTTACTTACTGGCGGTATGGCAAATTCGCAATTGTTATGCTCTTCTATTTCCCAGCGTGTCCAGGCCCTCACGGAAATATTCGTTGAAGCAGGAGAAAATGAGATGGAAGCATTAGCTCAGGCAGGTCTCCGCATTCTTTCAAGGGTAGAATCAGTAAAACAATATACCCAAAATTGATGATCTCCCTCCACTCCGATAACCAATGACAATCCGCATAGCACAGATCATGTATCTTGAGTAATGGGTCGCCATCGATGCTCCCAATTTCAATATCTTTAATCGAGAAAAGCGCAGGAAACATTTTTTGGATATGATCCCCAGGGAAATGATGCTGGTCCTGGAACTGGATTCCAAAATCGTTGCATACTCTACTGTTGACTCAGATTGGTTTGGCACCACTTTCCTTAAATTGGTTGTCACCGATTAGGCTTTCCGTAGACAGGGTCTGGCTTCCAAGCTCATTCAACATATTGAAACAAATCATTGTCCCTCAGGCAAATTTTTCAGCTCAACTGAAGCGGATAATGTGCCCTCTATCCAAATGCACAAACGGCATGGATTCAAGGAAAGCGGCTGGCTGGATAACCTGCCACAACCCCACCGAGAGATATTCTACTTTAAGCCAACTGGTTAACACTAAATAGAATGTTTATAAATTTTCCTGAAAATCATTTATTGCATCATGTTAATAATATTTTACATTATGTCTGTACTACTTAACATTTAGTAAAGGAATCTTAACATGAATTTATCATATCAGGAAAAAAGCATCTGGGCATCCCTCATCATAACCTCCATTATGTTTATCTACTATTTCAGTCGTGTCTTAGATGTTATTGAAAATCCAGACATTCCTGAGACAAGTCTCATCATCGTATTCATTGGAGTAATAACGGTCACCATATTTGCTCAAATCGTGATTCAAAGCATCATGGCTATCATATATAGAGATGAAGTAAAAGATGGTGGAGATGAGCGGGAAACTCTCATCAGGCTGAAAGCAACCAGCATCTCACATTACGTTCTTATTTCAGGGGTGTGGATTGCCTGTATGAGCTTCTATCTCAATCCATCAGCGCTCATGTTGATGAATGTATTCATCGTCTTCTTTGTGGTCTCAGAGATTGTAGGATTTGTAACCCAGCTTATCTATTACCGACGAGGTGTGTAATGCAACTCTGCAGTATTCAGAACAATATGAGGAAGCTAAGATTTAATCATGATGAAATGACTCAGCAGGAACTTGCTAAAAATATTGGTGTAACCAGACAAACGATTATAGCCATCGAATCCCGGAAATATTCTCCCACACTCGAGCTGGCGTTTAAGATTGCCGGTGTGTTTCAAGTCCCCCTGGAAGAGATTTTCCAGTATAAGCCGGAGAAATCATAAGAAACTCCAGAATTATACATCCGAAGTATATTATCGAACGACAACCTCATCACAAAATATCCATGATTTCTCACCAGATCCTGGATGCCAATCTGGACAAACCCCTCGATTTTTAGCCAGAATCCGTATGTAACGTGTTGTCTCTGTTGGAAAATCAGCAGTTAAGCGATTAATAGAAACATCCTCTGTCTTATTAGACACCTCATTATCCACTCGCTGAATAACTCTCCAGGTTTCACCATCGGGTGAGAAACTTACCTCCAGATACTCCGGCATAAAAATCCATGCTTTGGTTGAATGCAGAAAATTAATCTCTGTCCGAAAGACTTCTTTGCTCTCTCCCAGGTCAAGGGTGAGCTCCAGGTCATTTCCCTCAAAGCCTTGCCAGGTTCCATCCTTTGAGTTGTCCGACCCAAGAATACCATCTACCAACCCCTGATCACCACCTCCAGTATAGCGCACATGATATTTCAACTTATATGCCGCGGTGCTTCCCAGGGCTTTGTGAAAGGAGAAATCTCTCTCAGCTGTGCGACCTAAACTCTTAGGGCCCTCAAAAATACCGGCTCGGATTTTTGCATCCTGTTTCAGAAGTAGCTTCCTGGTATAAAGATGAGAACTAACATCAGGATTTGTACCATCGAGGGTATAGCGAATATCGTAATTAGCCTGTTCTGAAATCAATTCGACGACTAATTCATCCGTTTTCAGTGGCCGTGCTGGCAAAATGTCTACCAGAAAGGTGCCTGGACTGTAGTTCCATTCAAGGGACTCAAATCTGGGCAGTAAATATTGCAAACGTTTCTGGAAGTCTGGCCAATCCCGCTGATCTTTAGCGCTCCACAATACCTCTGATAAGGCAGTCATTCTGGGCAACACCATGTATTCTGCATGTGCAGGGGTCTTCACGAACTCGGTCCATAAATTAGCCTGGGATCCCAGGACAAATTTTGCTTCATCAGCGTTTAGTTCTTCTGGAATGGGTTCATAGCTATAGACTTTTTTGAGGGGTGTGTAGCCGCCAATGGCTTGGGGCTCGGTTTTGGGATCACCCTGGTAATAGTCGAAGTAAACGTGTGATGTGGGTGTCATTACCACATCATGACCTGCTTTGGCCGCAGCTACTCCACCGGCCACACCTCTCCATGACATGACAGTCGCATCCTGGGCCAAACCACCTTCCAGTATCTCATCCCACCCAATAAGTTTTTTGCCTTTGGAGAGGATATACTTCTCCATTTTCTGGATAAACCAGCTTTGTAATTCATGCTCATTGGCCAGCCCTTCAACCTTGATCCTATCCTGGCATTTCTCGCAGGTTTTCCAATGAGTTTTGCGGGCTTCATCTCCTCCAATATGGATGTACCTGGCTGGAAATAATTCAACCACCTCATCCAGGATATTCTCCAGGAAAACAAATACAGAATCGTTTCCAGCACAGAAAATATCTTCATTGGGCCAATAGCTTCCTGGACGGACAGGCAAGGTATCACCCTTACAGGATAATTCGGGATAGGCTGCGAAAATCTCGGAGGAGTGTCCAGGCATCTCAATCTCTGGGATGACAGTTATCTGCCTTGATGCAGCATATTTTACCAGCTCCCGAACCTCGTCCTGAGTATAAAAACCACCATACGTACTTTTTTCACCGGTTTCTATGGGAGACCATTTGCGCCAGTCCTCGTGTTCTCGATCCACACGCCAGGCACAAATTTCAGTCAATTTGGGATAACGCTTGATTTCAAGTCGCCACCCATTGTCGTCAGAAAGGTGCCAGTGGAATACATTCATTTTGTGAAGGGCGATCATATCGACATATCTTTTTACAAATTCCAAAGGGAAAAAATGACGAGAGACATCCAGATGCATACCGCGCCATTTAAACCTGGGGTAGTCATCAATATTCACGGACTGAATTTTGTGACCAACCAGCGACTCGACCCCCTGTTCAACCCCAGGCGGAAGGAGCTGACGTAAGGTCTGTATGGCATAGAATATACCTGGGTCATCTTGCGCTAAGATGTTGATATCCTGACTGCTCACTTGAAAATGATACCCTTCCTCCGGCATGTTTGCATCTTGAGTGAGATCAATTTTAATATTCGCTTTTCCCTGAGTACCAGCGCTCATCTTTGGAATCATTGAACTTAAATAATCCATGAAAAATGCCTTACTGGCAATGTCATCAGAAATCCAAACGGAAGTAGTCTGGGCAAAAATAAACTCACCTTCCTGCACCATTAAATTTTGTGGCTTAGGTATAATATTCATATCCATACTCTCAGTTTTTGCTGCTCTTGGAGTTGAACAGGCCAGAAAGGCCTGCATACATATCAATAAAACGATGGTTCCTCTTGAAACAATTTTCACGGGAATCCCCTCTTAATTTTTTACTCTCTTGCTTCCTGGTCCTGACGCAGATCTGAAATGGAAACCAGTTTCTGGCCCATCTCCTCCTCAGTTAGTGGCCTTAACCTGATAGCCATTCCTCCACCTGGAGCCAATCTTGCTTTTAGGGTATCAGATGGAGACACTTTATAAGATCCGATCCAGATTGGATAAGGGTTGTTATCCCAATGAGCATCTTCAGTATCAACATAGCATTCCGCTACCTGGTCTCCCCGAACCATCTGGTCCATGGCAATTTCTAACTCTCGTGCTTCATCATTGGTAATGGCACCCAGGAACCATTCACTGCCGTGACGGCGGGCAATGGTGACATACTTACCGATTTCACCTTCCAGATAGAGAGTTTCATCCCAGTCAACCTCCAG
This sequence comes from Fidelibacterota bacterium, assembly GCA_013202495.1. Taxonomy (GTDB): domain Bacteria; phylum Fidelibacterota; class UBA8477; order UBA8477; family JABMPR01; genus JABMPR01. The sequence continues at coordinate 24,334 of JABMQQ010000241.1, forward strand.
ATCCTGGATAAACTGGAAGGCAGGTTGGTTTTCATAATTTTCAGGCAGATCTGCAGCCATTTGAAGCGGACTGTACAGGACTACCATGAGTGCCAACTGTTTGGCCAAAGTTGAATGGATCTTATTATCAGGCTTATAGCGATCGAATCGAATATCAAATATCCCAGGTGTGTAATCCATGGGACCAGCCAACAGGCGAGTAAAGGGAAGAATGGTCGTATGATCAGGAGGGTTGCCTTCACTCCAGGCATTCCATTCCTGTCCCCGTGCCCCTTCACGAGTCATCATATTTGGCCAGGTTCGCTCGATTCCGGTACCTTTCACAGGTTCATGCACATCCAGGGAAATGCGATGACTGGCAGCCAGTTGAACGACCCTTCTAAAGTGTTCAACCATCCATTGTCCATAGTGGAATTGACCGCTGGGTTTGATGGCCCCAACATACCCTGTCTTGATTGCTGAAATATCAAGACTGTCATAGTAGGCAAAGGCAGATTCAAGTTGGTGTTCATAGGCAGCGACATTGGCAGTGGTTTCATGATGACCAATAAAGGTGACATTCTTCACCTTTGCATATTCAACAACAGCCCCAATATCGAAATCATCGTAAGCTTCGGTCAATTGGAGTGCGCCCTCTTGCCCCCAGGCCTCCCAGCCTTTATTCCAACCTTCTGCCAGAACGCCTTGAATATCATGTTCTGATGCAAAATCGATGTAACTCATGACATTCTCAGTGGTGGCACCATGCTGGTCACCCTGAACCCAGGTGTATTTGTTAATATGCATGCCCCACCAGATGCCCACATACTTCATGGGCTTGATCCAGGAAACATCTGACAATTGATTTGGCTCATTCAGATTTAAAATCATACGTGATCTAAGGAGATCAGTGGCTGATCTACCTATACAGATTGTTCGCCAGGGTGAACGCATTGGTGCTGAGGTCTTCACTCGGTCACCATCGGGCCAGGGAACGAGATTACTCAGAAAATTCAAAGAATCAGACCTGGATCTTTTCAATGTCATGCCAGCATAATCAGTCAGATTGGCTTCATGGATACTGATGTAAAGATCATCCTCGGTGATATATGTGAGAGGTGTGTTCGCTGAATCAATCTCGCTTAATCGAGAGACTTTGTGTAATTGCTCATAGGAATCGAATGCGTGACTACCTGGTATCCACCAGGATTTTCCATCACGGGCAAATCTAAACTCTGACAGCTCTTCTATGATAAAGAGAGAATCAAGACCGACCTGTTTGGGAATCTCATAACGAAAGGCCACACCATCATTAAAAACACGAAAATACAGATTGAGCTGCCTATGTGGAACAAGCCGTTCTCTCAGTTCAAGCTTGATCATCCTGCTCAACGAATTGATTGACTTTTCCTGTCCCCAGACTGGTTCCCAGTCTTCTTCAATCATCTCCGTATTTGAATTTACCAGTTGGAAGGGACCCACCAGATCTGGTTGATCTCGGAAACGGTAGCCCAGCGCTGAGGATTTGAGTAGTTTTTTATCATCTACCTGGATGGCGTATTGGGGCATGCCCTGATCCAGTTTCAGCTCGACTTGAATTTTATCATCCGGGCTGGTTACAACGATATTATTAGAAATCTCTGGTTTACAAGAGTATACAAATAGTATGATAAGAATGAGGGTTTTATTCATTCAGGTTCCCCTGTTTAACACATCATTCTGTGTCAAAATAAATTCTGAATATCCGCCTTCGCTATTCATCCACCTTTTCGACCCACTTGGTTTTACCTTCGCGGTCACACAGCAGCACCATTCCTGTGCTGGAATTACCTGTCCCCAGGTAAGCGCTCATCTTCCCATATTCGTTAGCTGTCCGTAGAAATCCATTCCCCGCCGTGCCTGTGCCAAGAAATGCAGTCTCATTTCCAACTTCATTGTAGGTGGTGAGTTGACCCCCACCTTTCTCACTGGTCCCGAGGTAAACAGTGGGAGTTTCATGCTTATCAAAGGTTCGAATGAATCCACCACCCATCTCGCCAGTTCCAAGATGCGCGCTCATCTGCCCTGCCTGGTTGTAGGCAACAAATCCACCTTGTCCATCCTCATTTGAACCAAGAGTCATCGAAGCAGCCCCCAGAGCATTTTTGAGCATGATAGTGCCACCACCTTGACCAGATCCAGAAATCAAGACCGTATTCTCACCGGCGCGGGAGAGAATTCTTAGTCCACCTCCATCACGTATGGTTATGGAACCCACACTAAGATCACCCATCTCAGCTTCAGTTTGCCTGGCTGATATGAGGGTCATGAATAACAAAGTAGCCAGAATCCCAATGAGAATGCTTTTTACATCGATTTTACCTTTCATCAGGTCACCATCCTCTTGAGTTTGTCCCAAATTTTATTGCCCAACATATCTGCAGCCACATCGACAATCTGTTGTACTAAATCCAGGATATTTTGCTCCCCAGCCCAATGCCTGGTTACAATGGCTGGATCACAATTCTTCATAACAGAATTAATGACATAAGCCGCCAAGGCTACATCGTCCAGATAGCCCAGGGGTCCTATAAGTGCTTCAGGAAAAAGATCGATGGGTGAAATGAAGTAGGCCAGGGCTCCAGCGATTTTGGCTTTCTCGTTACTGGGGACGTCCTTATCCAAAGCCAATTTCGCTAGCAGATGAAAAAGATCCGGGGCGAGCAAAAGATATTCAGACCACTGACTTTCTTTGCCGATCTTGGTCTTCACCCATTCCCGAATGTCTGATCTCATTTTTTGATAAAAATCCTGATTCATGTCTCTACCCTCCCAGGTTGGAATCTTATTATTTTAGCAAAGTTAATTTTTTCACGCTACGCAACTCAGATGTATTAAGCTCCATTAGATATACACCTGAACTAACACTGACACCATTTCTATCGGTCCCATTCCAACGGACCGAGTACTCTCCCGGCATAAATTTGCTTTGAATGAGTGTCGTTATCAAACTTCCATTAATATCGAAGATCTTCAAACTGGCATTGGTGTTTTGCTCCAACTTAATGATAAATGAGATCTCTGCGTTAAATGGATTTGGGAATGCGTTTATTTGATGATCCTGTGGAATCTGCAGTTCCTGAACTCCAACTCCTGCGGGGTACGGAGATCCAGCATTTACCCAGGCTGTATACCAGATACTGGCCAAATCAACAGCAGCACGATTCAAACTCCATATGGTAATATCTCCAAGATCACTCCACATCAATGAATAGTAGGCGTCATTTTGATTTGGATCCATGTCGTAGGCTCTATCGTCAGTTTCCATAATCAGATCGACAATTGGATAAATATCTTTTATATAACCAAAAATTGAATCAATGGGGCTCTCCCAATAATGAGCTATTGAATCGGGGAAGACAATCTCATCTAAATGAGGATTGATCATTTGGGTCTCATATCTTGAATGAATGCCATAATTATTGGTGAGTTGCCCATTGTAATTCAGGGTCAGGTGTAAGGCTTGGTGCGAATCACCCACATAATGTCCTAATTCAGCAGCCACCTGCCAGACATCGTTCCAGTTTCCATCTTCCATGAGGGTTGTCATATCATCTAGCCACCACTCTATCACCCAGGGAACCAGACCGTTGTCCTCCATGATATTTTGACCGTATAAATCAATCATATCCTGCCATTGATGGGGCAGGGTTCCCGTAAAAAACTCGGGATAATAATCGATATCTATGTAGTGATAATATCCTGGGTCATCATCTGTATCAGGATCAACAGAATGCGATGATAGATATTCACGATGATCTTGAAAGAAGGACATAGACTCTGGTAGATGATTGACTGCAGCATCATTGATAAAACGGTGTGAGTTCCAACCCCAACGTCCATAAAGATTTGGGGGTGTCAAAAGGGTGATCAGAAGAATGAGTACTATTTTTTTCAAGATTTTGGCTCCAAATGCCATGAATTTCACAAGTCTGATAATATTGGGGCAAATCCATTAAATACACCATGAAAAGACGGGTATTGGTGTACGGATATATGCATCTTCATTCCCTAATCAATGGGCAATGGAATCATCCAATTAGTTAGATATATATAACTTTTAATTGCATTATGTTAGATTTATACTACTTTATGTTAGAATTACTTAACTGGAGGACTGTATGTCATATCTAAATCGAAGCATATTAATAGTGCCCATTTTAGCAGCTTGCGTCATTGGAGGATTCGCATTTTACTTCTTGAATTATGAGCCCATGATCAGCTGGAAGATGATAACCATCATTATTCTTTCTTTGGTCATGTTAGCCATTCCTGTGTATCGGAACATTCAAAATGCTAAGGATAAGAAAAGGAATATTCCCCTTGAGGATGAAATGAGTAGAGTTCTTGAGATTTATGCCGCAGCATATGCTTTTCGTTATTCGATGCTGTCCTGGTTCTTAATTTTCATCTTTCGAGGAAATTTCCCTGATCCAGAGGAAATGCTTGGGATAGGGATCTTGGCCTCTGCAGCAATTTTTGGCCTAAGCTGGGTCTACTTTAGACTCAATGGAATTCCCAATGCAGACCAGGATTAAGGAACTAAGAGCTCGCGATGGGCTTACTCAGCAACAATTGGCCAACCTGGTTAAGGTACGTCGGGAGACCATCGTTTTTCTCGAGAAGGGAAAATACAATCCCTCTCTCAAGCTGGCCTATGAGATCGCCCAGGTTTTCTCTCTACCTGTTGAAGAAGTTTTTCTTATGGGGGCAGATTGAATTAACAGGTCATGGATGAATTATTTGATGCTGAACTTTTGTATGGCTGACAGCAATAAATCAAGCTCATCCCTGGTGTTGTAGGCATTAAAACTAAGCCGTAAAATAGTCTCATCCCGCCAACCTGTGATCATAGCTTCAATCCGATGCTCTTCCCACAAATAACGCCACAATTCACCAGGCTTAGTTTCTTTTGGCAAAAGGACACTGGCGATTTGAGCCAGCCAGGTTCGATCACAAATCTTATTTCGTCCAAAGGCATCTGTGAACAAATCGCGATAATCGTGAAGCAGCACCTGAGCTTCTGAGTTACGAGTCCTCCAATCATGCTTTTCACGGAATTTGAGTGCAGCTGGAATACTCAGAAAAGCCGCCATATCTCGGGTTCCCCACATCTCATGTCGCAATGAAAAGGAGGGTTGGTTGATTTCTGCCCAACTGATTACCAGAGGTTCAAAAGCTTCTCTCTGGCTTGCATGAACATGCAAGAATGCGGTGCCCTTGGGAGTGAGCATCCACTTATGACAATTACTGGTGTAGAAGTCAGCATCTATATCTTTTACATCCAAATCGATTTGCCCCACAGCATGGGCGCCGTCAATAACTGTGATAATCCCGGCTTTCCGGGCTCGCCTGCAAATCTCCTTGACAGGTAAAACCAACGCGGTTGCCGATGTGATATGACTTATTAGGATCACTTTTGTACTGGGTGTGACATGTTTCCAGAAGTAGTCGACAAAATCAGCTTGCGTGGATACAGGCAGGTCAATTGCTACCTCATTGAGAACAGCGTCGTTTTGAAGGCATTTTCGAGCCCAGGTGGCCACTATGGTCCCATACTCATGATCTGTGGTCAGGACTTCATCATTGGCTTTCAGTGGAATCGAATTGGCAATGGCATTCAGGGCAACAGTCACATTGGGAGTAAAAATCAACCCTTCTGCATCTGCACTGACAAACTGAGCCAGATCTGTCCTGGCCTTTTCCAGTGGACCACTAGCCTCCTTCCCAAACAATCCCTTCAATTGCCGAGTGTAATAATCAATGGGATTCTGCTCCAGGATACGCTGCCAGTTTTGATAGTCCTCAAATACCTCGCGAGGGCAGGCACCAAATGATCCGTGATTCAGATAGTGTATATCTGGATCGAGGAGAAATTCTGATCTGATATTGGCGAGCATAGGGACTCCCTCTAGTGGATTCTAACAGTTGTAAACGTGCGCGGATATCACACAGGACAAGGCTTTATAAATATCCCCCTGGAACCAGGGGGACGAATGTTGCTGGATCTATTTTAGCAATTGAATATCGAGGATGGTCAAGGTCTTGGCTCCGTCTGGAAGATCAAGAACCAGTGTATCCCCCACCTTTTTACCCAAGACACGTTGAGCAAAGGGGGATGAAGTGGTGACAATATTCTCGTAGAGCTCCAGTTCATATTCTGCCGCACCGGCCATAGACACCGTGATGGTATTTTCGCCATCACTATAGGTGACCTGGGTTCCGAATGAGACTCTATCTGCTCTCACATCTCCGGGCTCAACAACTTCTTCATCTAAATGCTTTTCAAAACGATGACGCTTGTTGTGCAGGTGGGCCTGATTGTCTTTGGCCGCATGGTATTCGGCATTCTCTTTCAAATCACCAAAATCAGCTGCTCTTTTAATATCTTTTGTATTCTGTTTGATTTCATCATTAATCCCATGAATTCTCTCGACAATCATATTGTAGGTGCTGCGGTATATCATTCTTTTCGCCTTTTATCTTCTTCCTGATTTCTTTATCCGGCTCTTCTTTTTTTTCGGTTCCAGTTAACTGGTTTTACCGAGCCTTAATTATAATCTCCAGGCATGCATCAGTCCAGCATTTAGGAGGCTTCTTGTCATGAAGATTCTGCCTTGACTTATTTCCACACATCCATGTTAATTACTAGCGGTTCTTCACCTTTTCGGCAAAGCCCAGCAGGTTCTCAATCTGTAAAACGGTTCCATCATCCAATGTGACTTTGCCAGAATAGCGGCCAAAAACCTGGTGCTGCCAGGATTGGACAACCAACAGGTTCGTGTTTGAGTAGCGATCAAGAATGGGATCAAAGTCCAATTCGAGACGACCATCGTTGCTGGAAAACTGCCAGGGTTTTAAAAAATCATCTCCAGGAATATGAAAACTTACAGTGTCCAATTTGTGGCCTTGACCATCAAGAAAAACGATGTTCTCACTGGCGGCGGATGTATCTCCAAAGCCATAACCGATATTCAGTCCAAACCGCTGTTCACCGACCATCCCCGATGCAGAACCCCAATACCAGGTATTGGAATAGGTCCAGACACCCCGGCCCCAATCCAGCACACCAAATGCGTTTTGTTGCGAAAACTCCACCTGTCGCTCACCCAGTGAAAAGCTACCTTGAGCAGGCATACAGTTAATCTTGTGATTAAAATAAAATGCTCTGGGGTTCCCAGCAAAGGGTGTGGCGATGAGCATGGAATCATCCTCTGGTTGGAAGAGCTCCACACTGCCCTGTAAATCTTGCCCTGGTTGAAAATTTATCCAGTTAACCTCAAGCACTCTGGAATGCTCTTTTCGAATAAAGCGCAGTTGAAGATTCTTATTCTGAAATACCACATCCCCCTGCTTACTGGTTTCAGGCATCTTAAAGCCACCCATGGGTAATATTGTTGTTGCTGAATTCGAAATTTCCTGCCCACTTGAGAAATCGAAAACCGTGGCGCCAATAAATCCAATATAGCCCATGTCTGAGACAGTAAACGAGATGCCCTGATCTTCAGACAAGACCGCGTAGTAGTCCCACTCTTTGATCTTAAAAGCCGGTGCAGTAATATCCTTGCGATGATAGTCCAGGATCATATCTCTGGCCCAACCGCGCTGGATAAGCCCACCTTGCTGGTTGAGTAATTTCGATGATTTTAGAATCTCGTTTTGCATGGAGCCCCCTATAAATGATTAAAACTAAATATGTGAGATCATAGACCTCTGAGCAACGATTCTATTGTTTGGGATGTAAGATTTAGAATTTGCCTGACCGAAGCCCGTCAAATTAAAAGATGATATCTACCTGAATTTGATCTGCATATTTCGTGAGCATTTCAGAATATTGTGGGTGATCTCTCAGAGTATCGTATTCTGGCTCAAGTATAAGCAGTGCCAGGCAAAAATCACCAGGTGCAGACAGGGTTTTATCCAGGTAGTGGAGGGCTTGATCATAGTCACCCACCATGATGAAAAGACTGGCTAACTGATCCCAGAGCTGATTCCCCGATACCCCATCAGAGGTTATTTTTGTCATATCAAGGAGCTTGTCTACCGAAGCTTTGGCACCAATCATATCTCCTGCACCCGCCTGAGTAACAGCATAATCAACTATATTCATCCAGTGGTCAGGGTCTCGCTGGAGGGCAACCAAGGCCGTGTCCCTGGCCAAGCCGTAATAGTACCTGGAGGAGTCAAGCAATCCTTCCAGTCTAAAGTAGAAGGCCTTGTCCTCCATCTTATCAGCAGGACCACGATATTTATCAGCTTGCACAAGTTCTCTTGCTGTACGGAAATCTCTTGATAAATAGGCCTTCATCTCACGGGCAGGAGCCATGGTTTCTGCCCCATATTCCTCAATCAATTCACCAAGGATTGGCTCAGCAAGTGACAGATCACCCGTTGAAGAAATAGTCAGAAAGTACCTCAGCTCTACCAGAGCAGGATCACGTCCAACCAGTGTGGTCATCTGCTCCAAATATTTTCTGGTTTTTTGCCATTCACGTGTAAACAGAGTGTTTTCAGCGACGGTATTGGTCTTCCCTGCGGATCTGGGATCCAGATTGACGGCTCTCTCAAAGTATTCAGTCGCTTCATTCCACAGACCCATGCGACGTTTTACCAAACCGATGGCTAGAAAAAGATCGCTGTTATTGGGCTGGCTAATACGAGCAATCTCAAATTCTGCCAGTGCTGCCTCAAAGTCACGATCGCTATAATAGTGATAGTATCCCTTGGCCAGATGATAGTTGGGTGATGCTGAATCGAGAGAGGCGAGTTTTACCAGATAGTCCTGAGCTTTTTGTATGTATTTACCATCTGGATCATAGCCAGCGAAGTATTCATAGGTATACAGACGGATGAGCTTGGCATATGGCAAAGTAAACAAGGGGTCCAGACGGATAGCCTCTTCGTAGAGCGTGATGATGGTATCTCCATCATCGAATTGTCTATCCCCAAGAATATTCGCTCTGAGATAAATATCCCAGGCAGCTTGGTTTTCAGTGGGTCGCGTGGAAAGGTAGTCTTCTTCCTCAGGTGTAAGTGAAGCCTTGAGTGCACTGGCTATAGATCTGGCAACTTCACTTTGCAGCGAGAATACATCTTCATAATCACGATCAAATGTTTCTGCCCAGAGATGTTCATCGGTTTCAGCGCGGATGAGCTGCCCTATGATGCGTACCTGATCACCAATGAGTTGGATACTTCCCTCGAGAATATTGGCAACGCCTAATTCAGCAGCAATGATGGGGATGGTCTTTTCAGTATTACGATACTGAATTGTCGAGGTTCTGGAGATGACTTTCAGATCACCCACCTTGGCCAGTTGAGTCAAAATGACATCCGTGATGCCATCTGCGAAGAAGGACGCCTCCTCGCTGGAGGCAAAACTTGTAAAGGGTAACACTGCGATTGATTTGGGATTTAGAAGTGGTTCTGGCTTTGCCTCAACGGTTTCCCATATATTTGGGATCACTAGAAGGGTAAGTATAATACCTGCCAGGACAGCAATGATGATGTTGCTTGTCAGCGGCTTCTGATTCACTGTCTGAGGGAGTTCAGAATCCTGGGATTTATCCATTCCATCTGGCGTAATCTCATACAACCATGATAAAAACAAGGCAGCAGGAAAGCCAGCAGCCAGCATGCCCAAAATAAGTGATATAGTCCAATCAGGAATCCCTAGACGAGGGAAAATCATGTCGCAAGCTTCCAGGATTACAAAGCCGATACCCAGATAAACAGTTGCAGCTCTGAGGACTCGTCTGCGATGGAGTTCAGCGAAAAATGTGGATAGTCTTGAGGGCTTGCTAGTCACTTTGACCAGAATGTTTATCTAGCAGTTCCTGAAACCTGGGGTGTTCCCTCAATACAGAGAAGTCTGGATCTAGCTTTAGTAAACTTACATTAAACCAGCCAGGTAATTCCAGGATATCTTTAGTTAAATCAATTACATCATCAAGATTCCCACTAAACAAATGGATATCTACCAGGTTCTGTAAAGCGGATACTCCGAGAAGACCATCACGAGACAAGGGCATCAACTCCACCCCTTTTTTACCCCATTCCAATGCCTCTTCATAGCGACCCAGCAACGCTAGAGCGGTGCCCAGATCGCCATAAGCTTGCCAATCTTCGGGATTTTCTTGAATCGCCTGTTCTGCTTCTATCCTGGTAGAGTCAAAAAATGTTTGAGCACTATCCAGATTACCAGTCCACTTTAGAAGTATTCCTATATCCAAGAAACTGCTCGTTGAATTTTCCCTCTCAATTTCAAGCGCTTTCTTAAAATCACCAGTATAGGTCGCATGACGGATTCTGACTGAACGCAATTCATCTGGCGTAAATTTTTGTAGCAGCTGATCGTGTATTCCCTGCAATTTATTCAGATCAGCAGAACGTACTATTTCGAAATAATACACCATACGTTCTACGGAAGCATCTTTACCACTATGGATTGCAGATAACTGCTCCCAATACCGATAGGCGAGATCCCAACGACGCATCTGAAATGCCCATGAAGTAGTTTCATCCACCTTTGCAGCATTATTGGGATCCAGAGCAACGGCCTTCTCCATGTTTTCCATGGCAGTATCATACTTACCCAGGCGTCTTTCTACATAAGCAATAGCAGCATATAGATCACTATTATTAGGTTGCATTTCCAGGGCAGTTGAAAACTCCATTAACGCCAGTTCATAGTCTCGAGAACCGTAGTAGTAATAGTAGCCTTGAGCCAGATGGGTCTCAGGGGCATTAGGGTTAATGGTATTGGCTTTATCCAGTGCTTTTCTGGCCTTCTTCAAGCGTTCCGGGCTCGGATCGGTTCCGCTTCCATCAAAATACATATGTGCATGGATACGCGTCAGCCTGGTGTAGGGCAGTAGAAATTCAGGATCAAGTTGAGTTGCTTCATCAAATATGGCAGCCACAGAATCTTTATTCACAACGTCTGCGGTATTTAGCAGTTGCCCCCGAAGATACAATTGCCAGGCTTCCTGGTTTTCAGTGGGTTTGGTTTCAATATAATGCTTTTCTTTGGGTGTGAGCTTCGCCTTCAAAGCCCTGGCAATCTTCTGCGCTACCTCACTCTGGATACTAAATATATCTGTGTATTTGCGGTCAAAGGTCTCAGCCCAAATATGCTCATCTGTTTCTGCATTGATGAGTTGTGCTACAATGCGGATCTGATCTCCGGCTCGTCGGACACTACCCTCTAAGACATTTGCCACACCCAGCTCTTTGGCAATATCTGAAATAAGCATGGTGGTTTCTTTGTATTGCATGACTGAGGTTCTGGAAATCACCTTTAGATCAGCAACCTTGGAAAGTTGGGTAAGAATATCATCATGCATGCCATCTGCGAAACTCTGATCATCATCGGTTTTGGTAAAAGGCGTGAAGGGCAAAACAGCTATTGATTTTGAATCTACCAGGGATGAGGGCTCCTCTCCTGCAGACGTTGTATCTGTGAATCGAGGATAAGCTAGTAGTCCTGCAATAATAGCCAACAATACAATGATCGTGGCATTTCCAGTCAGCGGCTTCTCGGTCTGAGATTGTTTTTCCCCTGATTTAGGTGAACGACGTAATCCTTCTGAGGTCATTTGAAACATCCAGGCCAAGAGGACAGCGATTGGGAAACCAGCTACTACCAATCCCAATACTATTTTGACTATGACAGCAGGTAGATTGAGTGTAGGGATAATAATGGAAGCGGCTTCCAGTATGGCGTAACCCACACCAAGGTATACAGCGGCAACTCGGAATACCCGTCGGTTACGGAGTTCCTGAAAAAAACGGCTAAAGCTACTTTGTGATTCTGACATACCAGATCAGCTGTTGCTCATAATGATCTTCTGGAACCGGGGATGATCGTGAAATGAATCAAAAACTGGGTTCAGTCTGAAACGCCATTTTGTGTATCCACTTTTAAATGATAGCAAATATTCCAGTTCATCTATAGCCAATTCAGTTTCACCTACAAAATTATATATAATTGCCAGTCTAAAGTGATGATCAGGTCCATTGAGAGCATCTTTAGAAACCGGTTCCAATTCAATTGCCCTTTTGCCTGCATCAATTGCTTTCGCCTTATTGCCTCCCATTGTCATGAATTAAACCCAAGGTGCTGACAAGAAAGGCCTCATCCGGTTTCTCTTCTAGTTTACTTTTAATATTTTTGCGGGAGTGATCAAGTTCAACAGATAACCCACTTGTATTCTTCTGCAAATAGTAGATCCTGCTTTTATGAAAAGCCGAGAACTCCCCACTATAATCCTCCTGGATAATATTCAATGCAGCTTCATAATCACCTGAATCAATTTCCAGCTGAGCTCTGTTTGAAGCCAGCAATGAAGGACTATCAGAATTTAAAACACCTTCGTTAAAGATTCGCCGCGCCCCCTCCATGTCACCATAGGCATTTTTTAACTGCATAGCGTAGAATCGATAGGCGGTGGCATTCTCCGGATAAGATTGAATGGCCAGCTTATAGTAGATATCCGCTGTTTTGTTATCACCCACTAGGGAGTAATATCCAGCTAGCCACCCTGCATTTCCGATTCCATCTGGTTCCAGTTCATATGATCTCTCTAAATAAATCTTTGCTTTAAGCCAATTTCCAGCTCTGGCATAGAGTTCTCCCAGGTGCTTGGCTGTCTCGCCATTTCCAGGTTGCCCTTCAGCGGCAATCTCAAATTCCAAAATAGCTGAAGCCGGGTCATCTAAACACCATTGATAAAAGATACCCTGGGCAAAATGGACTTCCGGATGATTCGGGATTAATAGTTTTGCTCGTTCCAGAGTATTCCGGGCCAATTCTTTTCTCTCACGACTTGGATCCCAGTCCGGAGACTGAAAAAGTACTGAATGAGCTACAGATTGACGGGCATAGGCTAAACCAAAATCTGGATCCAGTTTGATGGCTTCTTCATACATGGCTACGGCTTTCAGGTTGCCCTCTTCGGTGGTCTTGGTATACCAGAAGTGGTTGCCCTTCAGGAAGTAATCATACGCAGCCATATTTGATGTGGGGATATCCTCCAACTGCTGCTCTTCTTCTGGAGTCAGAGCTGATTTTAATGCTGAAGCAATTTTCCTGGCAACATCGGTCTGAATAGCAAAGATATCGGCGTATTCGCGATCATAAGTCTCAGCCCAGAGATGCTCATCAGACTTGGCCTTGATAAGCTGTGCCACAATGCGAACCTGATCCCCAGCCCGGCGTACACTTCCCTCCAGAATATTTGCCGCACCCACTTCTTTGGCAATTTCACTAATGCTTAGATCGGAGGATTTGTATTTGATCATAGTGGTTCGGGAGATTATCCGCAGGTCCCTGATCTTGGACAATTGAGTCAGGATATCATCATGAATTCCATCAGCAAAATAGGCATCCTCTTCAGAGGCAGAAAAATTTGTAAAGGGCAAAACTGCCACGGCTTTGGCATCCAGGGAATCAGCTTGTTTATTTATGGTAGCCAAATCTGTTGGTGGTGGAGACTGTATCCTGGGATAGGCCAGGAGTCCCACAATAACCAGAAGCAAGACAATGATGACAGAATTCCCAGTGAAGGGTTTCTGCTCTTCTGTTTGTTTTTCGCCCGATTTAGGTGAACGGCGTAAGCCTTCAGGGGTAAACTGGAAGGTCCATGCCAAACCGATAGCTACTGGGAAACCGGCAATCAGCAGCCAAAATACTGCTTTCACTACGAAGCCAGGCAACCCTAGCATTGGTACGACAATATCTGCTGCTTCCAGGAGAGCAAAACCCACTCCGAGATACACTGCAACGGCTCGGAAGACCCTCCGATTTCGGAGTTCTTGAATTATTCCGCCAGGACCGTTTTTTTGCTCGCTCATGATTTCCCCATCAGGTTTCTATTAGAATGGCTGAAAATGGTTTGGAGGCCCGCGAAATGCAATATCTATTTTAAGATATAAATGGTCATGTTTAAACGATTTATATCAAGCAATAGACGCGAATTAGCACCTAATTTTGGGATATCTCAAAATCTTAGGGAAAGACAGCTCAGCCCACCATCTAATTTCCTGAATTCAGATACATCAACTTCCAGGACTTCATACCCTGCATTGCTGATGGTTTGAAGGGCAAGGGGATAGCCCTGGGGGACGAGAACTTTATCATTCACCCAGATACAATTGGCGGCATAGCTTTCAGAATGCTCTATGGGCAATAAATTGAATTTCTGAAAATCGGGATGTATGAGAAACTCGCCGCAGGCCAGGAGATTATTGCGTTCCAGATATGCGACCCCAGTCTTCAGATGGAGAACTTCCTTCAACTCAACCACAGATCCTGTAAGTCCATATTTTTGAAGATGAACCATAAGTTGACCGGCTCCTGATTGGTTGGTTCGTGCAGATAAACCGATATAAAAATGTGAGCCCACCATCATCACATCTCCTGCTTCCAGGGATCCAGGAGCGTGGATTTCTTCCATATTCTCAAAGTGCTGCTTCAACAAACTTCGCATCCCCTTAATTTCCCCACGTCGAGAGGGGGCACCGGGGTTGGTAATAATGGCGCACTTTTTAGTGAGCAAAGCCACATCTTCTACAAAGGTTGAGTCAGGAAATTCAGGATTCGCTTCCAGACAGAGTACTTCCAGACCGCAGGATTCAAGTGCACGGATGTATTCTGCATGCTGTTTGAGAGCCAGATCAAAGTCTGGTTTTCCCAGATCGGCAGATGTGAGCCCGTTGATCATACTAAGTGCTGGTGTGCGAACGATGGCTTTGGTGAACATTTCATTCTCCAGATCTTAAGATTTTATATGGGAGATATATCCAGTTTGAAAATAACCGGTTCATTATTGGTCACAAGGTCTCAAAGCAACCTCATTGGAATAGATAATACTCACAATAGTTACTCTTGAAAAAGAGTATCAATATTTCAAGAATAGACTATTTTGAATTGAATCAAAAAAATGGGAAACGGATGAACAGGCAGGCTTTTGTCCAGCTATTCATGTATGTGATCCACAATTCAACCAATAGAAAACTAACACAGAATGGAGTACTTCAATGATTATTGATATCATTTTACCCCTATCGCTTGTCTTTATCATGTTCAGTCTTGGTCTGAGTCTCACCCTCAATGATTTCAAGAATGTGGCGAAGCAGCCAAAGGTCTTTGCTGTGGGTATCCTAAACCAGATGGTGCTGCTTCCCCTGGTTGCATTTGGAATCATTCTATTGTTTGGGTTAACTAAAGAAATGGCTGTGGGACTCATGATACTTGCCTGTTGCCCAGGTGGTGTGACGTCAAATATCCTGACCAAAATGGCCAAAGGAGATACGGCCCTCTCCATTTCATATACAGCAGTTGTGAGTATCGTAAGCGTCATCACCCTGCCTATCATCACGGGATTTTCAATTGCCTATTTCATGGGTGCTGAAGCTCCGGAAATCAGCGTTCTATCTCTGGGCATGACGATGTTTCTCATCACCGCGATCCCCGTCGCTATTGGATTACTGGTACATCATAAAGCAGAAGATTTCACCCATAGGTTTGAACCCAAAGCCAGCAAAATATCTGCAATCCTGTTCGTTATCATTGTGATTGGCGCCCTCTCCAGTGAATGGGACACCTTTGTGAATAACGTCACCATCCTGGGTCCTGGCATTGTAACCCTTATCATCATCATGTTACTCATGGGCTATAGCAGTGCTCATCTTTTCAAGATGAATGAGGCTCAAGCAGTTTCCGTCGCTATAGCCACCGGTATACAGAATGCTACTGTGGGTATCACAGTTGGAAACCTGATCCTCCCCTCAGGTGAAGGTCTATCCCTTCTGAGTCTCCCCTCTGGTGTGTATGGGATTCTCATGTACCTCGTTTGTCTGCCCATCGTTTTTGGATACGTCAAATGGGTTCATGTAAAGTTGGTGGGCGTCCCTGGCTAAAATATTAAATGAGTTCCAAACAGCCCCAACACTTTAGAACTTACTAAGTTAATAGTTGTTTAAAACCAACAGTTTAGACTATATCATTTGCATATGGATCCATATCACAACCATAATTTTTTAGTTGTGCATTAACAACTTATGCTAAAAAATATATTTCTCTAAGATTATATTTTCCATGCACTTATATCCGCTTCCCTCAAAGGTTGGCATAGGGATTGACACTTATGCATGTTGACAAACGTTTTTAACAAAATTCGCCGATGAAGGAGACCATCATGACAACAAAAGCATGGATGAAATCAGGTCTTATTATTTTGGCAGCAGCACTTGTTTTGAATGCAATGCCCATGGAGGCCGAAATGGTTACAAGGCCTCGACCAGTGGGTGGCATAACAGCAGTGTGTGAACACGTAATCTATCCTGATCTCGCAGTGGATATGGGTTTGGAAGGAAATGTAATTCTCAGGTTTAGGGTAGATGAATTTGGGGCTGTTTCCAACATCCAGGTTATTCAAAGTGGAGGTTATTTACTTGATGAAGCAGCCATGGCAGCAGTATCACGCACTGAATGGATCCCAGCGTCTCATAACAATCAGAACTATTCCGTTCTTTTCCAACTCCCCTTCAAATTCTGTCTCGACTAGACAATGTACTACTTGGTGAATCAGTCAGGATGAATTTGCCGATTTGTCCTGGCGTGTTCTTATTACAAAAATATTTGAATTTTACTTCCCAAGATACTTGGGATGGAATCTCAATATATCCTTTGGCTCAATTGGTTATTTGCACTGAGGAGGGGTATATCAGTTCAGGTTTTTATTGCTCCTACTGAGTGCTTGACTAACTGATTTTAAAAATTCTGAAACATCAAAGGGCTTTTCAAAAGTGTATTTTACTCCCAGAGCCGAAACAAAGTTCAAATACTCGGGAAATCCAGCCGACATGGCAATTATTTCTGGCGCGGGATGGGACTTTAAGAGTTCCATGCATACCTCAAAGCCTTCTTTACGGGGCATAATCATATCTGTGATCACAAGATCATGGTGTTCTTTGTTATATAGATCCAAGCCCTCAATTCCATCTGGGGCGAGATCAACTTTATAACCCTCTAATTCGAGCATCGTAACCATGAATTCACCCATGGATTCTTCATCTTCTATAACCAGTATGTTCGACATAATTCACCTATCCCATATTCCCAATGAAATCTTCTTTCAATTCAAAAGACAGATCTCCAACTTGCTTAAACTCAAAAAGCTACCACCCTTTATAGATCAAAGATTGAGCCATTCATTTTTTACTGTCCTATATGACTGTTATTTATGAGTTAATCAGATTCTAAAAAGAATTACGCATGTCGTATATGTCAACGAATATTTACAATAAATAGCTGGATTGTAGTATTTATAGCACAGTATGTTGGATTGAAACTATAAGTGTGTAGGCCTCAGAATCACCATGGCCAGAAAATCTTATTGCCCCTCCACCTTGAGGAGATCGCTGGACATTAATGAAAGCCTGAAAAATGGATTGATCACTTCACTATGTCCCAATGTGGTGAAGATTGATATAATCTTGACTGATTTTAATTCCTCCACAGAAACAGCATTCTTTTCAATCCTTTGATTTGCCATTCCCCAATCATCGAAATCATCCATTAAATCAACACTATTCCTCATGGTCCCCCCATTCTGCGTGGTAATATTGATCAATCTGCCCTCATATTTTTCCAGCCAGTGTGTGTAATTTTCGACCTGACCATACAGCGCATCAAATAGATAAACTTCAGATATGTTTTCAGTTAATCCCCCTCGATTCAGAATAAAGGAGATGACCCGATAGGCCCCACTATGCCCAGCTAAAATGATTTTGCCGGGAGTTGGGATCTTTATCTTTTTTTCTTGCCCTAGAAAAGCCAATACATCTTCTACCAGAGCTTTAAATATCTTTGGCTCCTCCAACCTGCCACCGAAAGAATCGGATGCATCTTTGGGTCCTTCGGGAAGGACGAAAACAGCATTTGTTTTACTGCCTGAAAATTGTTGAATAAGTTCAAATTTCTCGATTGATTCCTGAATGCTATTGCCCCAGCCGTGAAAGTAGAACACCAGATTCACCGCTTCAGTCTGAACAAAATGATCGGGAATAAAAATAGCTACTGAAGAATCATTATAATGTTCTTCGAAACCAAAAAGAATGTCATTGTAAACATGACCCATAGCTCTATCGGGATGTGGGAAGGGACTATTGGAACTGCTTTGAATGGTAAGCTGCCCGCCAGACACCGCTGTCCATTCTGCCGACTTGCACATTGATAGACTGGTCATTATCAAAACCACAATAAGAAATACCATTTTTTTCATAGGAGCCTCAAAATATCAATCGAATTAATTACTGCTTAAACTAATACGAGCTTCCCTCAATCGCCACATTTCAACAGGAATTTTAATGCCCGCCCACAGGATTTAGGCTTAGATTTGCCCACAATTCAAAACGATTCATAAAAGGGGACCTTCCATGACACTGCTCACCTTTACCCTGAACGGGAAAAAACAATCTGTTGACGTCCCTCCTGCCACACCACTTCTCTGGGTTTTACGTGATACGCTAAAGCTCACCGGAACAAAATATAGCTGTGGAAAAGGATTATGTGGAAGTTGCACTGTACATGTGGATGGCGAGCCACGCAAATCTTGTACTCTCCCCGTCTCGAAAGTTGAAGGGAAAACAGTTCTTACTATTGAAGGTTTGGGTGCAAGGGGTCTCCATCCAGTACAGAAGGCTTGGATCGAAGATGAGGTCGCCCAATGCGGTTATTGTCAACCTGGTCAGATCATGACTGCCGTTGCTTTGTTAGATGACAATGCCCACCCCACTGATTCTGATATTGAAGATGCCATGAAGGGGATTCTCTGTCGCTGTGGGACCTATCAACGCATCAAAAAAGCCATCCACACGGCAGCAGAGGAGGCTTAAGATGAATTCAATTGAAAGTAAACTTCTTGATCGTCGACAATTTCTAAAACTCAGTACAGGCAGTACTGCAGCTCTTGTCCTTGGGTTTTGCTGGCCGTTGAATGGAAAAGATTCAGTTTCAGGTGAGGATGTCACCTTTGTACCCAATGCCTATTTAAAAATTCATTCCAATGATACAGTGAGTGTCATCATGCCCCGCAGCGAAATGGGTCAGAAAATATATACCGCCCTACCCCAGATTGTGGCCGAAGAATTGGAAGCTGACTGGAGCAAGATTAAAGTTATTCAGGGGGATTTGAATGAAGTTTATGGATCACAGACCACCGGCGGAAGTGCCAGTGTGCGGACTCAATATGATCGATTAAGAAAAGCTGGCGCCACGGCTAAAGCCATGCTAATCCAGGCTGCTGCCACCACCCTGAATGTACCTGTGTCTGAATGCCATGCTGAATCTGGTTATGTCCACCACAGTAGAAGTGATCGTATACTGAGCTACGGATCACTGGTTGCGCTGGCAAATACACTAGCAGTCCCGAAAAATGTGATCCTGAAAGACCCCAAAGCATTCCATATCATTGGCAAAGCCTATAAGAGTCTGGATGGTGTTGGCAAGGTTGATGGAAGCATCAAATTCGGATACGATTTTGAACTCCCTGAAATGCTCACAGCAGTTGTGGCACGAATTCCAAAATACGGGGGTAGCATAGTCACCTTTGATGCCACCGAGGCTTTAAAGGTACCCGGGGTGACCAAGGTAGCACCTATCTCAGCTGGTGTGGCAGTTCTTGCTGAAAATTCCTGGGCGGCCCTTCAGGGAAGAAAAAAATTAGTGGTGAAGTGGAATGATGGTCCACATGCTAAACTAAACAGTAAAAAAATATCAGATGACCTCCATATAGCCCTTGAGCAAGAGGGAACTATTATTCGCGCCGAAGGTGACACAGATAAAGCCCTCAAAACAGCTGAACGGCAAATTGATTTAACCTTTGAAGTTCCTTATCTGGATCATGCTCCCCAGGAGCCAAACAATTGCACAGCCCATGTCCATAATGGGATATGTGAAATATGGGCACCGACCCAAAATCCAGGTGCGGCATGGTGGGCTGCAAAAAGCGTGACTCAGTTTGACGACGAAAATATCAAGATCCATACTCTCCGTATGGGTGGTGCTTTTGGTAGAAAATTGCAGAGTGATTACGTGCGGGATGCCGTTGAAGTAGCTCAACTCACGAAGTTGCCAGTCAAAGTCATTCGAACCCGTTCTGAAGACCTGAAAAATGGCTTTTATCGGCCAAGTACAGTTCATCAGGTAAAGGTTGGACTTGATAGAAATAATAAGCTGGTAAGCTGGAATCATAAATTATCCGGACCTCAAGATGGTTGGGCGCCTATTATAACAGGTGGTGCCGATGAATTGGCCTACGACATTCCGAATCAAAAGGTTTCTTATGTCATGACCAAGCAACCCATTCCTATTGGAGCCTGGCGATCGGTTGCTCACACACAGAATGCTTTTGTCCATGAAAGCATGGTGGATGAAGTGGCTCGGAAGACGGGGCGTGATCCTCTGGCTTTTCGGCGCGAATTACTCAAGAATCGACCCAGACATCTTGGCGTACTTGATCTGGTGGAAAAGCATTCCAAGTGGGGTAAACCCCTCAAGGATAACAGGGCTCAGGGTCTAGCTGTTCATTATTCATTTAATAGTTATGTCGCTATCGTGATTGAAATATCTGAAGCTAAAAAAGGACTCCATGTAGAGCGGGTCACCGCAGCTATAGATTGCGGGACAGTAATTAATCCTGACGGTGTCAGGGCTCAGGTAGAAGGTGGCATAGTTATGGGCTTAACCGCTGCATTGTATGGTGAAATAACCATAGACCAGGGTGAAGTGGAGCAGACAAACTTCCACAACTATCGGTTGCTCAAGATGGATAAAATGCCTGAGATCAATATCCATATTGTGGAAAGCACGGAACCTCCGACAGGTGTCGGGGAGCCACCAGTGCCACCTACACCACCTGCACTTATGAATGCTATCGCGGCTCTGACCGGGAAAAGATTATCGCGCTTACCTTTAAAGAGTCAGTTGGGATAGGGATTTACCTTCTGGGATGTATATATGTCGAATTGTTGCAGGGGACTTTCGGGATGAGCAACAACTGCTCCTCATCCGGTGATATTCTACTGGGGTAATCGAATATAGAAGATGTTTCCTGAGGGCTGATTCGGTTCAACTCCTACATCGCCATTATGAGCCTTGGCAATACGCTTCACAATGGCGAGACCTAGACCTCGACCATTTTTTTTGGCATTTGAAAGTTGAGAGCCACGTTCAAAAATGAGGCTGCGTTTCTCGGCCGGAATTGTGCGACCAAAATCTTTAAAGCCAATCAAGACTGAATCGTTTCCCTCAATTGCTTCAATTATAATTCTCTTACCATCACGGGCATACTTAATGGCGTTGCTGATATAGTTCTTAAACGCCTCGGCGATTAAAGGATTGGCAGTTATTTTTATTTCTGTAGGTATCTGTATCTCCAGGGACATTCCTGTACTTTCAAGCTGCGAAGTAAACTCATTTCCAATCTCCAACATGAGTTCATTTAGTACCAAAACAGATTTGGGGATTTGTTCTCCGAATACGGCCCGACTTAATACGGATGTGTTCTCCAGGACTCCCAGCAAACGTTGGCTGCTCAAGAAGATACTTTTCACAATTTCATCCTCTGGTAAATACTCGCGAGCCATGTCGGCCAAACCATAAATAACACTGGCCGGAGTTTTTAGATCATGGGTCACCACATCAAGCAGCAGCTCACGTAAACTATCGGATTCCTCAATTTTGATTTCGGCGAGTTTTCGCTCTGTGATGTTTCTACTCACGCCCAGGACAGCTGAGACTTTACCCGAGTTACTTTTCACTGGATTAAGCGATGTATCAATCCAGACAATCCGATCTCCCATTCTGATATTGGACTCATAGTTAGAGCCCTTTCCACTATGAAATATTTCTTTTAAGCTCTCTTGATATTTTTCAACAATATCTGGGGGAAATAATTGGGAGAGGCGTTTGCCCTGGATTTGCTCAGGTACTCCACCTACAGATTTAGCAGCAGCTTTGTTCAACGAAAGTACAATTCCCTCATCATCAACTAGAAAAATTAGATCCGATGAGAACTCGACCAATGTTCGATATTTTTCTTCACTTGCCTGAAGTGCCGCTTCTGTTGCTCGTTGTTCGGTGAGATCCCGAATATAAAGTCTAACCCCTAATGGCACATCAGAGTCATCTAGTATAAAAGAGCCCTGGCAGGCTCCACAAAAACCGGTACCATCAACCTTCTTAAGCCAAAAGTCATGTAATTGCTGTGCTTCGTGTCGAGAATATGGAGTTTGCTTCTCATAACTTTCAAGAGCGAAAGACTCCGTAAGGCTTCTAGCGCGGAGATACTCGGTCTCATTGAGAAAAATATCTTTAATCGGTATGGCCAATGGTTCTTTTGTGGGCGAATATCCAAAAAGAAAAAATGCCATACGGTTCATATATGTGACCAGCTGATTTGACAAATCAATCTCGATCAAAGCACCAGGAAGAAACTCTAGAGTATCAGTAACATGCCTTTTTAGTTCTTCCATTTATTATTCCTTCATCGTGGATATAGATCATTGATCTTTCGTCACACAAATTGAACCACTATCGGTTCGAAGCTTGTGACAACTTAGCTTCAAATGACATGCCATTCCCTTATCTATCTGTTACTACTCTATTTATAGTGATTTTAAAACAATGTGGATTTAAATCAGTGTCACTAAAATGAGACTATTGATTTGGGCGTGTATCGTTTTTATTACTCTCTTTTTAAGAGATATCTAAGCGAATAAGTCCAATAAATGACAATTTATGTTAACCATTTTATGTAGTTTTGTGGTTCTTTAAGTCTGCTTATCTAGCTATCATTTTATTAGACCAATAAGGTCCTTTTTGTTGATTAAGTCTATATATACTTGGCAATTATATCAAGTAAAACTCGACTCATGATAGGTTTGGTAAGAAACTCCGCTGCCCCCGCTTCCAGCGCCTCTACTTGATTTTGTGGAAAGACATGTGCAGTCAGGGCTATAGCTACAGGATCACCTTCAGGGTATTCCTGCCGCAGAAATTTTATGAGATCCAGTCCATTTTCACCACCGGGCAGGGAGAAGTCTATGAGAGCAATTCCAAAGCTTTCTTCCTCAAGAGCCTTTTTTGCCTCAGTAATGGTGGACACCATTCTTATTTCATACTTCTCCGAGAATATGAATGAATAGTATTGCTGGGACGAGATATCATCCTCAACAATTAGGATTTTTTTACTTTTTTCAGACATGAGGTGTTCCCTTCTGTGGCGGGAATATCAGCGTAAATGTCGTCCCAACACCACCCTCACTTTTTAGTTTTATTTCGACATGGTTCAGATCTGCAAAACGTTTGGTCAAAGCCATTCCCAGACCTACTCCCTGGAAAATTTTTGTAAAGCCTTCACTCTCCTGAGTATAGGGTTCAAATATGCGTTCTTGATAGTCTTCTGAAATACCAATACCAGAATCAGTCACTGAAAGTGCTATTTGATCCTGCCTCTGGGTGATATCAATCTCAATGCTTCCTTCGGGTGTAAACTTGATCGCATTTTCAATAAGATTAGTGAGGACTTGATGAATACAATATTCATCTGCAAACACTTTTGCTTCTTTAAACGCAGTGCTTAAGTGAATTTTTAAACCCTTTTCTTCAGCAATTGGTCGTAGCTCTTCGATAACAAAAATAGCTATCGAAACTAAATCAATGGTTTTGGGGTAAACTTTTATCGTTCCCGCTTCAAGTTGAGAGATGTTTAATATGGAATCCACCGTGCGCATAAGTCGCTTGCTGGCGCTATTAATATAGTCAAAAATATTCTCGTCTCTCTTTTGTAGAGAATCACTGTACCTCATGTTTAAGATGTCAGAGAAACCAAGAATGCTATTCAAGGGGGTCCGAATTTCATGCGAAATATTGGCAATAAATTGATCTTTTACCTCGTTTGCAGTACGTGCATCCACAAGTGCCTTTTCACGTTCTTCATCTGCCAATTTTCGTTCGGTAATATCCTGAATCATGCCAATCATTTTAATGGGATTACCTTCAGTGTTAAAAATAAACTCCCCGATACCGTGAACCCAACGCTCCGAATTATCGCTATTGCGCACAATGCGATACTCTGTATCAAAATGGGAGCGTTTTTCGCTCACACACGTTTGGAAGTAATCACGCGTTTCGTCCAGATCTTCGGGGTAAATCAGATTCAACCATCCCTCAATATTACAGACGTAGTCCTCATCAATTCCAAATATATCTGACAAAACCGGTGAACTGATCCACATGCCGGTTGTTATATCCAGGGAATATGGTCCCATTTTAGCCAGTCTTTGTGCTTCTTGAAGTTGAGTTGAACTTGAATGGAGTGATTCCTCCATTTGCTTTCGAGAAGTGATATCCCGACCTACCGCCTGTATTTCCTTGAGGATGCCGTTTTCATCAAAAATGCCCCGGTCAATCCACAGATGCCAAACCTTCTCTCCAGAGGGAGTTATTGAAATGTGTTCATCAGTGATAATGGGATTTCCCAGGCTGAGTGCCTCAATTTTCCTGGTAATTCTCTCAACCTCAGAATCAAGATTTTTATGCGTAATGTTTTTGCCAACTGCCTGTTCAGGGGTGGTATTAAATGCGCGACAAAAGCTATCATTGACAAAAGTGATTGAGCCGTCAGGGAGGTAGCGCATGATATATTCAGTTTGATCCTGTACAACGCTGCGATAGTGCTCTTCGCTCAATTTTAGAGCTTCTTCAGCCTGTTTCCTCTCGGTAATATCTATACCGACACTAAGTACACCTTGTGCCTCACCAGAGCTCGCAAGTATCACATTATTGCTCCAGCTGATTAACCGCTCCTCGCCCCCTTTTAGACGAATGTGATTCTCATTTTGTGATGATTCTGGCATTTGCTTTAGAACATCTGAAAAGAGTAACGGCATGGCTTTCATATCACGCTTGGGGATAAAAAGTTCGAACCAGTTTTTACCAATCACCTCGGCTTTACTATATCCGGTTAACTTCTCAGCATATTTGTTGAAGGTGGTGACTCTCGCTTCAGCGTTAAAAGCTACCACCACAGCGTTGGCTGTCTCCATGATATTTTCAGCAAATTCCTTCGAGCTTTTTAGTTCATCGCTGGTGGTTTTTCGCTTAGTAATATCATGATAATAAACCATGACAGCCAGTTGATTACCGAATTCGATGGGAATAGGCGAGGCTAATACGGTTCTCTCATCATTGTTTTTTAAAACTAGGCGAATCTCGGTAGGTGGTAAGGGTTCCCTTTTCTTGATGAGCTGTTGCATGCGCTGCCTGGCCATTTCTCTGTCATCAGGATGTAAGAGAGCAAAAGGATGCTGGCCGATCATCTGCTCTTTATGAGTTAGAGATAATGCCGATAACGTGGCTTTGTTAAGGTCTAGAATAGTTTTGCCATCATGAATTACGATGGGATCAGGAGCAGAATCAAAAAGAGTGCGATACTTTTTCTCACTGAGCATGTAATTACCCTCAGCTTCAAACTGTGGAGTAATATCACTCATAATCCCCAGAATATAGGTTTGGTCACCATATTTAATAGAGCTGCCCTTAACCTGTGCATATATTCGTGTACCATCCTTTCTAAGAATTTCTATACGTTGTTCACCACTGTTTCCCTCAACCAGTTTTGGAAACAATTTGAGTGATCTATCTGGCGGGACCAAATCGATAATATTCATTGAAAGTAGTTCAGACTCAGAATAACCGGTCAACTCGCAGAATGCTTGATTCACACCAACATAACGACCGCTAGGGTCCAGGAGGGAGAAACCTTCAGTAGATTGGTCAAGCACTGCCTTGTGAATGGAAAATTCCTGCTCGTGAAATAAATTTTTCTCTGAAGCCGATTTCATATAATTGCTCTATCCCTCACTGATGTTCTGTTATGAGGAATTCTTGAGTTGAAGGTTGACCAGAGCAAAGGGAGCGTTTGAATGTGTCAAGCAGCAGGTGTTCAAAACATTTCTCCAGGACCTGTTCAGAAATAAAGTGATTTTGCCAGACGTCCGGAAGAGGGAAGAAATATTTTCTCCGATCTGCCCCTAAACAGTTAATCACATTATAATTGTACATTATGGCCAGAATATATGATTAAACAACTTGCAATTATAGTTTTTATTCATGAATAAAAATACTCTGCACTGAGGATAGAATGTTTGATATAACTCACTATTGGCCTACTAACCACTGCAGGGCAACTTCACGGGATGAAAAAACTTCAAATTTATACTTATTTGTTTTCGCCAGCTCCTGATACAACATGGTGATAGCTGTTACCCTGGGACTTTCCACCACGATGGCATTATGAATGAATGTATATCGCTCAAGCGACTTGTAATTCTCCTCCACGATCAAATTCAAATCAGTAGGGGAGAAATTCATTTCTGCATGTTTTAGGTCCGTTAAGATCTTTAGCTTGCGAGGATATTCTGAGTTGTTTTTGGTGGCTCTGATATATTCCACTATTTCAACTATAGTGACATTACCATCAAATGTTGAATGGAGTATACCAGTATGATGATCAAATGAGGTCTTGACCATGATTTCCTTCAGCCCCCTTGTAAAAGTATACTATACAGAATCAATTCACCGCCTCAAGACTAAACTACCAGATATTTAGAATTTGAGATATATGAGAACACATCCATATTGTGTCGAGTCGTTTTTGCATGTGGGATCAAGAATCTAGAAGGGTAATCGCTATGAGCTTATTGGATCTGTTTGGCTTTTCAGGAATGATTTTATTGCTCTCTGCTTTCCTGCTAAATCAAATTAATTATTTTGCAAATGATTCAGTATCATACCACGTTTTCAATTTACTAGGTGCATACATATTGACTTACTATGCTATTGTTCTTGGTAACACTCCCTTCATCATCCTGGAATTTGTCTGGGGCTCCTTCTCTTTGTATAAACTGCTCTCCAGGAGAATCAGACCTGGTTCGGAAGAACTGCAGGATATCTAGCTAGACAGTATTTAGAAATGCAGGCCCTGAACCAACCCTCCTGGCAAAGTTAAACCACTAGCTTATTTTGATGCAGGGGCTATTAGTAGATCACCCCTAATTGTTTTAACATCAGGATGGCATTTGAGCTTACTGGGTCTAGCTCAAGTACTTTTTTGTAGTAGATAATTGCTAATTCATTCTGCCCACTCTTCATATAGGCTTCAGCGAGACTGTCATAACAATTTGCCGATTCAGGATAAAATTCAACGTTTAAAAGAAAGACTGCAATGGCCCTCTCAAAGAGCTGCTGACCTAAATACCAATATCCGAGCCGATTCAATCGATTCTCTGAGATCGAAAGGTCCTGGGGAGCTGTAACCCAAATGTTTCGGTAGGACAAAACTGCTTGTTCAATGCCACCCTCTTTCATTAATTCTGAGGGTAATTTTTCATCTGACAGCATTTTATTATAGATACGAGCATCCTGCATAAATCGACCGAGATTATCAGCAAAGTAGTGTTCAACGGTCACAGCATTAGTTTCCGAATCCATCATAAATTTGAGATGACCATCTCTAAATTTGGTGACAAACTGGTTATCCTCAACTGGATAGAGCCTGGCATTATCAAATTTGTCAATAAACAGACTTGATCCCTCGTGCCTTATTTGAAAGCTTTCATCAAATCCATCGGTATATCGTCCCGAGTAAAATTTGGCCATCTCCTGATCCAGTGGCAATAGCGTATGTGTTGGCGGAAGATAGTTTTCCCAGGAGTAAGCAGTTGCAATACTGCGCATGATCTCCCTGATCAAAGCCGAACCCTTCAGTGAATTTGTGAAAATGACAGCCCCATGGCCATCCGTCATATGAGCAATATATCCAGCGAAAAATCCACGATTGTCTCCCATGTGCCCGAAGTAATGTTGTTCACCCCCCATATCCCTCAGAAAAACCCCCAGGCCATAATTTCTGGCAGCATGTGGTGAAATCATTTGCTGGGCTAAATCAGAAGAAAGAACCTCTGATGGTTGATTCACTGCAGCTTTCTGGATCTCGATGACATATCTGGCATAGTCACTGGGAGTGGACCATAGACCGCCAGCAGCCATGTTGGGATAGAGGTAACGTTTATTGGGTAAAGTCTCGGAATTGCCTAGATGTCCTGCAGAGGCATGGCTTAGCAACACTTCTGGAACGGGCTGTTCGAAAGTAGTCATCTCCATCTTTAGCGGCTTAAATATCCTTTGGTCTGCCAAGGATGGGAATGGTTGCCCGCTAACATCGATGCATACCTGTTGAAGAATAGCGAATCCAGGATTTGAGTATTGAAAAACAGTACCCGGTATTTTATCAACGATTGTTTGTTTTTCTTTGGCTGGAGGTTCTCCATTGAGCATCTGAAGCAGGGAGGGAAGATTATCGGGTAAATATGAGATACTTGGACTGAACATCACACCGCTACTATGGTTCAGCAGCAGCAGGGGTGTTACAATGCCTTGGTTCAGGAAGTCATTCTCAGGTAATTGCCAGGAAGTCAATTGTTTGTTGACATCCCTATACATATCCAGACTACCATCAGCCACCAATGTTAGAGCAGTAATTGAAGCAACCCCCTTGCTGAGCGATCCAACGTTAAATATGCTTTCTACTGTTACAGGCTGTTGTGTTTCCGCATCCAGTACTCCATAACCTTTACTCCAAAGGATTTTATAATCCTTGATCACAGCAACACTTACACCTGGAACCTGATAGTCCTCCATGCGTTCCTCAAGATTAAAGGAAGGCTCCCCTTCGATGAGTACTGCTGGGAGCAACCCATTCTCGACTTGTTGTATCTTGAACTCTGATGGATCTGTCCGACTATCTTTTGAAACGGTACAGCTGCTGAGCACCAATAGAGCTATTGGCAAACAATACAATTTTTTAATGAACATGAAGTTCCCCCTTTATGGTCAGTAGCTAACAGATGGCAATTATTGCGCCAAAAGTATTATAGCAATCTGGTTGGAAATTGTCTTTTCAGGGGAGCGGTCACCAAAAAAGTCACCATTTTGAAAATGTTTCGATCGTAGAAATGAAAAGCCCCCGATTTTTTAGGTCAGGGGCTTTTATTTAACTATGTAAGTAAAACTTACTTAAGATAAAGCATCTTGATCACTTTAGAATATTCTCCTGCTTGAATTCGAGCAAGATAGACTCCTGTGCCCAGAGGATTTCCTTTGAGATCAGTTGCCCGCCAATCAATATCATAATAACCGGCAGCTTGTTGTGTATTCACCAGGGTGTTGACCATGCGTCCACGAACATCAAATATCTGGATGTGTACGCTGGTTTCCGCTGGCAATGCGTAACTGATAGTTGTTGAGGGATTGAATGGGTTGGGGTAATTCTGATTGAGGGCGAATTCCTGTGGCAACACACTGACAGGTTCATTCACACCGAGGTAATCATGGGTGTAAAGTGATATGTCATCAATGAAGAGACCCATTCCAGCCACACTTTCGTTTGAAACGAAATGGAAGCGGAACCATAATTCCTCGTTTCCTGCAGTTACATAACTTGATAAGTCAACAGCATGCTCAGCCCAGTTTGTAGCCGCACCACTATGACTACGGAGCACATCCCAATTCACTTGATCCGTGCTGACTTCCAGGGTCATAACGTCAACACCTGCTTCGGTCTGACTTATTGTGTTGTACACGAGGGCCAGATTTTCTATCTGAGTAAGGTCAATAGGAGCGATATAGGCAAGCTTATTGTCCAGGTTGGGACTATAAGGAGTTTGACCATTATCGACATGCACGGCATAGATATCCCCGATTCCAACTATACCTACAGCGACACCCCAACCACCCATATCCCAGGCTTCAGTTGCTTCAGCCCAGGCTTCGATTTTATTCTCAACCTGCAATTCAGCTGTCAGTGAATCATTGTAGCTATTGTAATCATCAGCAACATTTGAAACGAAGATTTCTAATCCCAGAGTCTCTCCCCTGAGTGGTAGATATGGTGCAAAGCTGAAATGGTTGAATACTCCCGGATGAAGCGAGTCAACGGTGAGGGTGTTCGTATATACCACACCATCGGTATTTGACAAATTCATGGTGATATCAAAATTATACTCTGTATGGCTTCCTGTATTACCAACGAGGACAGTAATTGAATCCTCAGTAAGTATTACAAAATCACCATTGCTAATACCGAACTGATCCAAAGATATATCGTGCTCGGGAGCACTCAATGACAAGCTGACATCAACCTCACCCAGGATAAAGCTTTCATACAGTACATAAGCAGTAGTGGTATGAAACCCTGGTTGCAGTTCTGTTGTATTTGTTACAATCTCCAGCTCAAAATCACCATTTCCTGGCACAGAATTATCAGCATTTGGGAATTCCAGCCATGGTGTGTCAATGGTGTTAGATGGGAATCCATCAACACTAATTCCACCACCAAATACACCGGAGTTCTCAAATAATACCAGTGCATCATCACTAACCATAATATCATCTACAAAAATACCGATGTCGGTTGCTGCTCCATCAGATGCAAATCCAAACCTGACAACGACATTGTCAGAGATATATGAACTAAGATCAAAAGTTGCTTCCACATATCCATTATTGTCACCTGCCCAACCCGGGACTATTCCCATCCCCCAAATAGCACCCCAAGAATAAAGGGCAGTGGAGGTGTAAGCCGGGCTAATGGGTTCAATCACCTCAAAGGAATCTCCACCATCAGTGGATATCCAGACGTTGGCACCATCCCAACCGTCGAAAGGTGCTTCTGCACCGGCAGGATCTTCGATGTACCAATCCACCATAAAACTCAATTGAGGATTGGTGGTAGTGCTCAGATCTAACTCAGGAAGATCCATATATTGAATGGTTTCATTTGGGTAACCCCCAATACCAGGATTTCCACACCACCAGGACAACCCATCATAAGCATTGTTATTATCTACATGCCACAGTACAGAATAAGGATCTATGCCCCAGGAAGCCGCACTGATGGGGACTGGAGTTGAGGTTGAGTTACTAATTGTAACTGTACTGGTATGGATATCACCAAAAGTTAGATCCAGATCTAAGAATGATTCACTCAGGGAAGTTGTATTCACTAATAAATCAAGACGGATCGAGTCACCTGTAACCACTTCTGCTGTCTGGGGATCTATAATCAACCATATTGGCGCCGCATCTGTGTTAGCATCTTCGTCGATGCTAATATTGAAGGTTCCAATAGTGGAATAATCATCTGCAAAAAGTGTATCCATGATACTTGCATTGGTAATAATAATATCAGGGTCATCACTAGCTAGTGTAAAGGTCACAGCAGAGTCTGTCAGCCCATGGGTATAACTACGTAGTACAAAGCTAATATCAGTACTCTCGCCAGGCGACATAACGCCATCTTGAGCTGAGGGGTTACTAATTACCACATCATGCAGTTCCAGTTCAAGCACATCAGGTACGGAGGCATTCTCCTCGCTAAGTGCGCGGAAAGCATTCACACGTCCAGAACCCAACCAATCGCTGTAATCCCGGTTTATTCCATCAATGTTATCAGCAGTGGCGATAACCTGACTTATAAGCTGATCGTTGGTCCAATCTGGATGATAGGATTTCAACAGACCAAATAGTCCAGCTACCACAGGCCCAGCCATTGATGTTCCTGAATAAGCATCATAACCGCTACCATAGGGTACTGTGCTCCACAAACCAGGATTAAAATCACCACCAGGTGCGGCCACATCAACACCCCAACCATAGGTTGAATATGAAGCTCTTATGTCTCCACGTCCTACAGATGCCACACTAACACAACCTGGATAACTGGCAGGATAGGCATTATTAAATTGATTACCATTTCCTGCAGATGATACAAAAAGTGCTCCTACACCGTTGATATAACGAATGACTTCTTCTGCCCCCTGGGAATAACCGCCACCACCCCAACTGGCATTGATGATGTCTGCGCCATTATCAGCTAGATATACCAGACCATCATAGGCACGGTATACGCTGGTACCATTATCACCGACGAAACCGTGTGAGGTACCAAAAACTTTCACATTCCAACTAATGGAGGCAATTCCAGTCTCATTATTTGTGACACCGGCAGCCAAACCGGACACATGTGATCCGTGACCGCGATTGGGTGGATCGATGGGATCATTGTTCTCGTTACCTGCAGCATCGGCCATCATATTCCAGCCGATAAGATCATCTATATATCCGTTATTATCATCATCGATACCATTGAGATCATCAGGATCCATGATCCATTCTGTGCCATCGAAGAGAATGGTGATTCCATCTCCATCAGCATCTTCACCGAGACGGTTGTAAATATTGGCACCTAGATCAGGGTGTTTCCAGTCAACACCGGTGTCACCAACTCCGATAACTATTTCCTCTAGACCATCCTCACCCTTGTGGATATCCCAGGCCTCTTCAGCCATAATCTGAGGCAAATGATATAAATCATTTGAATAGAAGGCATCATTGGGGACGGCTTCCTGATACATGGCTGGTACACGTTCAGCATATTCAATAGAGGTTTCTTTAGCTAAGATTTGCACCAGAGCATCGGCATTCATTCCTGCAGGAAGATGGAGCGTAAATATTCTCGTTAGATCTGGAAGATCCTTGCGGTCAGGGCGTTCAATAGGTCTGAACGTACGGGAAATATCATTGATGCCATAGTTTTGTAATTTAGCATCCAGTGAAGGAATGTTAAAACTTTGGATTCTAAGTTGACTTCTATCCAGGGGCACATCGGGTTTGACTTTCACCCAGATCATTCCGGCTTCCCATAAGGGTCGACCCTGATCATCTAGTTCCACTTTCGGTGCATCTGTGGCAGCACCCATGGTGAACTGAAAAAGGACTATTATTGTCAGGATTCTAAGTGTTATACTATTCAATGATTTGGGGAACATGTGCAAACCTCTCTGTTGATTAATTTGAATCGCAAAAACTAAAGATGTAGGACTGTTTGTCAAGCATACTTTCAAGAATTTGTCACCGTTACCACATTGTATGGTTTTGTGCATATCGTGTCTTCATCTGAAAACAACCTATTTTGGATTTTGTACGACTGTAAATAGAATTGAAAATTGAAGTAAAAAAGCCCCCGATTTTGGTCAGGGGCTTTTGTATTCGCCTCGAATTTCTACCAGCTACCTATTTCTAAGAAAGATGCTATGAAGCAACTCTCTGTATCGCTTTGTATGCATTATCCTGGTAAGATTCATTAATCATGTCAGGAAAAATACCCCCCTGGTCGACCACGGGACCAGTAAGTTTATTGTCAGAACTCGCATAGAATTTTCCGCTGATCAATGATTCATCACCGATGGCTTTTACATAGCGCTTTGCACCCTTCTCTAGCTTGTGCGACATTCCCAGGAGTGGCATCAGGAATGGAAAACCGATATATTTGAACATGATTTTTTGGAGTGGAGGGAGATCATTCATAACCTGGGTTCCACTGGTTGCGCCTGGACTCATAGAGATGAAACGCACATCAGGATGTTTTCGAGCCAAGGCAGACATCCATAGTGTAGCAGCATACTTCACATAGCTATAAATCTCCATACCATCGGCGTTTTCATCAAAAATGCTTCCATCAAAAATGGAAACAAATTCTTCGACGGAATTGGATTTAAGCTCGGGCCGGGCCATTCCCATCTTCTTAACTCCTCGAGCACCTTCCGAACTGGCGTACATGGCGACATTTCTCAGTTTGTCCGCCTTTAGTAGTTCGTCTACCATGATGGAGTGACCCAGAATGTTAGCCGCAAAGATACTTGAAACGCCATCTGCAGTTAATTCAGTGGGGGTTTTTCCTCCCATACCTCCGGCATTCATGATCAATGCATCCACAGATTCAGATAAATTTGCAATTGCGGTACGTACTGATGCTGGTTTAGACACATCCACAATCATAATCTCAAAAATGGATCTACCAGTTATCTGTTCCAGCTCCGTTTGTGCAGCTTTTGCTTTTGACTCATTTCTGCAGCCTAAATATATTTTTTTTGTTTCAGGTAATAGTGCGAGTTGTCTGGCTGCGTCTTTTCCCAGGCCAGCATTCGCTCCGGTGATTAAAATAGTCTCATTCATAATTTGTTCCTCTCCTCATTAGTTACTGGCCGAAAGTAGTAATTAAGGAGGGGAGTAAATAATCGCTCCAGCTCAAAATGTTCTCATTTTAGCTCAAACGGTATTCTGAAGGACTCTTTCCATAGGTGTTTAAAAAATTTCTGTTAAAAGTGGAAACAGATTCAAATCCCACATCATAGGCGATGTCAGCCACCCGTAGATTTTTGGCTTTTAACAAGTGGGCAGCTTTTTCAATCTTCATTCTTGAGATGTACTTCTGGGGACTTTCATTGTAAACAGCGTTGAATTTCCGTTTAAATGAAGACGCACTCATGTGACACAATCTGGCCAGCTCATCCAGGGACAGATTTGTGTAGAGATTTTGATTAATGACCGACTTGAATGAGATATTGACTGGACTAAAGAGATTGGAGAGAAACTCATATTGATCTGGAATGTCCTGGGATTTCGTCATAAGTAAAACGAATTCTTTGAGTTTGGCCTCAATGATTTTTTCGTCTGCTAATTCCGGATTGTCGATCAATAGACTTATACTTCTCTTGAAGTTTTCTAAAAGCTCGTTAATCACCACTTGCTTGATATCATAATTGATTGAATGGACGGATGAAGACAGCTCAAAATCGAAAAGTTGTTCTAAAATGCCGGGATATAGCAAGACAGCAATTACTTCTATGTCCTCTTCAGCAGCTCTGTTTTTTTGCTTTGTTTCAAAATAATAGTTTAAACATTTGGCCAGAACACCTGATTTTTCATTGAGATCAAAGTATTCCTCTGGAGCTCGGACTGAAACTTCCCCGCGATTAACGAAAACAAAACAGGCTTCATTCTCACTGTATTCCTTGGGCATGCGATCAAAGTATGGCATGGATTGCTTGCCAAAGACGATGTGTCCCTTGTATGTTAAATATTTCGCTTCGTTTTCTATTTTATCCACTCAAGAATTTAGACTGTGTGACCCCCACTCAAAGTTCTTAAAAGAGATTCCTGCTCAGATTTAAATTGGAATACACACAGTAGTCGGCACAAATGCATTGCAGAAGAGTCTGATGGTACAGTGTGGCAGTGTTTGTTATACAGGTTAGTGGACTATGCTATGCCCATGGCGTTGACATAGTCTAAAACTCGATTCTGAATTCGGTCAAATCGTTGGGCAAGCGGGTTAGTGAGAAATTGAAACCGTGATTCATGAGAATATCCCTGATCATGATCAAACCTACCCCTTGTCCATCTTTTTTGGTACTGAAAAAGGGTGTGAAAAGCTGGCCCCGCTCTTCCTCGCTAAAGCCAGCGCCTGTATCCTTGATAAGCAGGACTCGTTTCGGCATGGCTTCTGTAATGATCTGTAGACTACCGTTCTCGCCGATAGCTTCCATGGCATTCTTGATAATATTGATCAGGGCCTGTTCCAGCTGCTGCTTATCGAACTTGCAGGTGAATTCATCCTGAGTTGCCAGCTGCCACTTCCATTCAATATTCAATTTCTGGCAATCCTGGAAAAACAAAACTTCTATGCCTTTGAGCAGCTCATGGAGATCGTAGTATTCCAGGGCAGGAGGTGGCAATCTGACGATCTGGGCATAATTCTGCATAAACTGGTTCAGATGATTATTGCGGGTGATGGCCACATCGACAGCGCCCTTAAAGTCATCAGCATCGTTCTGATCCAACTGATTGCCATAATTCAAAACGGAATTTAAGATAGAGTTAATGGCCCCAATGGAATTTCTGATCTCGTGGGACATAAAGCGGATGATCTTGCCATAGGTCTGCTTCTCCCGCTTGATCAATTCTTCGGTGAGCTCCTCGATAAGGATGAAATGTCGCTGGAAGCCCTGATCCAAAAAATGGGATTTCTGACATTTAAAGAACCGCCGCCCCTCCTGGGATAGGGTCACCGTCTCACCGGGTAGTAATTTGGCCAGCTCCCTGGCCATCCCCTGTCCCATTTCAGCTAAACGCTGCCCTTTCGCCTGGTCCCCATCAACCTCCAACAGGCGTGCAACGAAGGGGTTCAGAGAAAGGATATTACCGTCCAGACTCAGAATAATGATTCCGGCTGGAGAGGCTTCCACCAGTTTATCAAGAAAGAACTGCTGCTCCTGTTGCTTGACCCGTTCTTCACGCAGCTCATTGATCATCTGGTTGTAGACAATGATCAATTGATCCATTTCCCCTTGGCCAACCTCCACCAGGGTGGTGTTGAAATCCCGGCTTTTGATGGCTTCGATACCATTGGTGATGAGATCAATTGGGGCAATGAAAGATCGAAATAGTTTGGTAGAGAAACCCAATGAGACCAGGATCAAACATTCGATCAATAGGAAGAAACCTGGTTTATCAGGCAAAAGCTGTAGTGAAACGAGGAAGAACAGTCCGTGGAGGATTAATACAAATATGAGATATTGAAGGCGCAACCTCATCCTTCAAGCCCGTATTTCTCCAAACGTCGATACAATGCGGCTCGACTTAGTCCCAATGCTTGAGCCACTTTGCTGATATTGTTATCATGCTCATCCAGCGCCTTTCTGATCATGGATATCTCCATATCCTCAAGCGTACCTGGCTGGGGTGGTTGGACTTCTGCAACCCCCGATTGTGATTGGGCACTAATGTCCCTGGCACTTATCCGGTCATGACTGCTGACCAGTACGGTGCGCTCTATGAGATTCTTGAGTTCGCGTATGTTTCCGCTCCAATCCTGGTGCTGAAGCCAGGACAAGGCACTCAACTCAAAGTTGAGATTAGGGCGAGCATATAAATCCTGTAAATTTCTCAAATAGTGCTGTGTCAGTTTGGGGATATCAGAAGGTCTGTCCTTCAAAGCTGGTAGCCGGACCGTGATCAAATTGATTCGATAGAGCAGATCTTCCCTGAAGTCACCTGCTTGCACCATCGCATCCAGATCTCTGTTAGTAGCAGCAATAACCCTGAAATCCACCTTGATGGTCTTGCTAGAACCCAATACTTCAAAGCAACGATCTTGGAGCACCCGCATAAGTTTGACCTGACTATTCAGATCAAGATCACCTATCTCATCTAAAAAAATAGTACCCTGGTGAGCCTTTTCAAATCGACCAATCCGGTCCTGCTTGGCATCAGTGAAGGCACCTCGCTTGTGGCCGAACATCTCAGAATCAAAGAGGGAACTGGAGATTCCGCCCAGATTCACCTTGATAAAGGGGCCCGCGTGACGATCACTGTTGGCATGGATGGCCTCAGCGATCAACTCTTTGCCGGTACCTGAATCACCAAGAATCAATATGGATGCATCCGTGGCGCTGACCCGGCCCACCGTTTCCAATACCTGGAGCATCTGG
The DNA here is from genome assembly GCA_013202495.1 of Fidelibacterota bacterium. Classification (GTDB taxonomy): domain Bacteria; phylum Fidelibacterota; class UBA8477; order UBA8477; family JABMPR01; genus JABMPR01. The sequence continues at coordinate 61,810 of JABMQQ010000241.1, forward strand.
GGATCTTCACCGATGATATTTCCAAAATCGTATTGCTCATCCAACTGCTGTCTATTCTTTGACACAGAGTCACGGGTGGAGTCTAAGCGGAGTCTTAAAGCAGTTTCAATGGATCGCAGTAATACCTGATTATCCCAGGGCTTGTTGATGAAATCAAAAGCCCCCAATCTCATTCCCTGGACCGCCAGATCAATAGAACCCCAGGCCGTGATTAGGATGACCGGGATATCTTCTCCCAGTTGACGAATATCTGAAAGTAAACTTAAGCCTTCTGAGCCAGTGGTTTCTCTGGAAAAGTTCATATCCATGATGACCAAATCCGGGCTGAGCTTTCTTAGAACTGACAGTGCTTCTTCAGGATTATAGGCTTGGGATGAACTAAAGCCCGCCTGCTTAAGCAGCAAACGAAGGGAGGCGCAGATAGCCTGGTCGTCATCAACTATGAGTATATGAGCCATAATAAGTGCCTAATCTAATGGACAAGACCGATATATCAATTTCCTATCTGCGATATTAGTTGAATGAGGCGCACGCTATTCACTGTGCAAGGCAATTGCCGGTTCGATACGAGAAGCCTGGCTGCTAGGATACAGCGCACATAAAAAAGTGATTCCGTAGATGATCAGAACGCTGAGTAGTGCAGCGAACAGATATATCTGTGAACTGATGAATCCCATGACACCCAACAGGGGAAATTGTAGGGCAAAGAACAAGCCGATGATCATCCCGAATGTGGCCAGCACCATGGCTTCACCTGTAATCTGACGTTGCACATAAGTGATGGTTGAACCCAGTGCACGGCGGAGTCCAATCTCAGAAGTACGCCGCTTGGTGTTATACCAGATTACACCGAACAAACCCAGAGCCACGTTAATGATCAGGAAGCCGCAGATGATGGCCATGATAATGGGCAGGACCATAGTTTGATTGTTGGCAGATTCCCGGGCTTCATCCAGACGGCCCATTTTTACCTTCCAACCCTTGGCGATATTGTTGATATGGGCCTGGACCCGTTGTTCCAGCTCTCGAGTGGAACCGGGTTTGACACGAAATAAGATGCGGGAGAACATTCCATCCATCTGATCCAGCCAATCTGAGGACATGCTGGTCGTACCCCGGTGGAACATCATCTGTTTGGAGCCGGTAAAATCACCAGAATTTCGAAATTCATCGATGAGACCGATAACGGTTACCTCTTCCCCGTCCTTTTTAACCATGATCTCACCTACTGGATTTTTACCCGGGAAGAATTCATCCCTGACCAGGTCATTAATGACCACGGGGGGTCGTGCATTGGCATTGTCCCGCTCATCAAACCAGCGCCCGGCCAGCATCTGGATATTCAAGACATCATCGAATTCATCACCAACAGTCCCCTGATTTATATGGACCTCCTTACCGTCATTGAGATAGGTTCTTGAGTTGGTTGCGGCAGGGATGAACAGAAAGGTATTCGAAAAGGAATAGGACTCGATCTCTGGATAAGTATCCAGGGCATACTCAACTTGTCGTAGGGTTTCCAGAATCTCATCTTTTTCCTCCATACTCCAGCCCGGATTTATATACCATACATTCTCATACTCAAATCCCAGGGGCTTCAGATAATTGCTCAACATGTATATCATGGTTGTAAAGACCAGGAACAGGGAGAAGAAGGAGATAAACACACCGACCATCATCAAGGCATTCTGCCTTTTCCGGTTCCATATCATCAGAAACATCTGCTTGATCATGACTGACCTCCTCTCAAGGCGGTGACGGGGTGCATACGGGACATTTTGTATGCGGGATAAACACCGGAAAGCAGTCCAAAGAATAAGGCAATCACCATGCTCACCCAAAAGACCCTGAAATTTAGCACGAGATGTAAATGGGCGATCATACCACTGTCATTTATCAGTCGCAGGATAGCCACGGCCAGGATAATGCTGATCAATCCACCTATGAGGGTGATAAAAACATTCTCAATCACAAATTGGCCTACCAGGGTCCAGGATGATGCCCCAAAGGCTTTACGGACACCAATCTCAGAGGAGCGCTCCATGATCCGACTGACGTTGATGTTGACCAGGTTTACGGTGGGCAGCAGCAGAAACAGGGTCATGAGGATGATGGCAAAACTCAGTAAAGGTGTGACACTACTTTCATCGGACTGCAATACGTTGCGGGTCAGGGCTTCAGCATAGGTTGCGGCACTGATGTGAATTTCAGTGAACCGTCCTTCAGGGAACTCGATTTGTTTCATTTGTTGATCAAATTCACGGCGAATCTTGGGAAGGTCAGATTTATCGGCTGCCAGGAGCATGGCATACCAGCCTGGGATTCCGCCCACCAGGGTCGGTTTATGCAGATCTAGTTTTGTGTGGGTCATGGGTAACCAGACATCGGAATAGGGCATGATCCGCAATAATGAGACGTTTTCCACCACACCTATTACCCGGTAGTCTTGGCCATATAGTTTCAGCGTGCTGTCTACAGCGGAGTTCCCGGAAAAGTATTTATCGCGGGTCGCTTCATTGATGACAACAACGGGAGCGACATCCTCAACCTGCCTGGAGTCAAAAGACCCCCCCTCTAGAAAGTTAAAGTCGAGGATCTGCCAGAATTCGCCATCGACATATTTGACATCCACATCATGTTTCTTTTTGTCCTTGTAGACAACAGTGGGGTGGTGAAAGGATGACATTGAAATAAGCTGGGGTGTTTGCATGCTCTTGACATAGGTTTGAAAGAACCAGGGACTGAAGATGGGTCCGTTCCAGGTGCCACCCTTTTCTGTCTTTAACCGACCCATGGTGACTGAGAGGGTTCGATCCAGGCGTGTTTCCGGCGTTACAGGACCCAGCGTATGTTCGATAAAGGATGTCACCACAATGAGGACCAGCAGGGTGAAACTGATCCCAAAGAGGCTGATGAAGGTAAAGAGCTTATGGCGTCTAAGTACCTTAAGTGCAATTTTGAGATAATTTTTAAACATACGCTCTCCTAGTTGACCTGACTGCCGTCAAACAATCTCACGATGCGGTCAGTCTCGAGGGCGATGGGTTCATCATGGGTTACCATGACAATGGTGGTTCCCATATCCTTTACCAACGACTTCAAAATGGCGAGGATCTCTTGACCCATGACACTATCCAGATTGCCTGTTGGTTCGTCAGCTAAAATGATCTCAGGTTCACCGACAATGGCCCGGGCAATGGCAACCCGCTGGCGTTGTCCACCCGAAAGCTGACCTGGGAAATGTTTGGTGCGGGCACTGAGACCCACCTTCTCCAGGGCTGCTAAGGCGCGCTGGCGTCGCTCTTTACCAGACATGGATCGATAGATCAATGGGATCTCTACGTTATCAACCACAGACAGATCGTTCACTAAATGATAGCTCTGAAAAACAAAACCGATCTTTTGATTGCGGATATGCGCCAACTTGCGATCGTGATAGGAGGCTACTTTTTCACCAGCCAGGACGATGTTACCCGAAGTAGGAGAATCAAGGAGCCCTATGATGTTCAGAAGGGTGCTCTTTCCCGAGCCTGAAGGCCCCATGACTGAAAGGAATTCACCCCTGTCAACATCCAGATTAACACCTGTAAGTGCCAGGGTTTCAATACTGTCAGTGCGATATACTTTTTCGATGCTGCTTAATTGTATCATGAGAACTCCTTGTTCATACTCATAAATGCTATTTGGTTTTGATCTCGATCTGATCGAGGTGTATAAAGTCTTCCATATCTGAAGTGATGACCTGCTCGCCAACAGAGACGCCATCAATAAATTCAACATGATCCAGATTCGTGGCTCCAACCGTTACTCGTTGGCGATGGGCAATATTGCCTTTCAATATGAAGATATCCTGTACACCGGAGCCATTCACATACGGACCATTCTTAGCCCGGACCACATTCTCCCTGAAGGAAGTAATCACAAAGACATCCACCCTCAAATTTGATCTGAGATTGGTGTTGGTCTTGTCTTCCAGATCAATGAGGAATGATACGATACCGTTTTGGACCGTCGGTATGATGCTGGATATAGTGCCTACGAGATCCTCTTTATTGGCCCTGACCCGTACTGGGGATCCAATTTTGAGACGGGTGACATGAATGTCTGAAATATGGGCTTCGACTTTGTAACTCCTGAGATCTGCAACCCTGGCAACCACATCTCCTACCAGGACCGTGGCCCCAATATCATCCTTTACCCAGGTAACCACACCATCACCCACTGCCTGGATCTCGGATCGTTCCATTTGCCTGGCCACTTCAAGAATGGATTTTTTCTGGATGGCGATCTGAAGATCCACTTCCCGCAGATCGGCTTGCAATCGTTTCTCATCATTTTCCATCTGACTGGATAGCAGTTCGCGTTCACGCTTGGCGATCAGAAGTTCCAATCGAGCCTGATCCAGTATGTCCTTACTCTCTGCCCCCAGGGTGTGCAGTTTTTCTCTCAATTTTAGTTTGGAAGAAAACAGATCGATCTTCAGTGTATAGATATCAAACTGGGATTGGAGTTCATTACGACTTTTCTGTAGTTGGAGTTCCAGTTGCAGCTTTTTGTTTTCCAGGAGCTCTAATTGTTCCTGTTGACTCTCCTGCCTGAGGGTGATGGATTCCTTGTTCAACCTTACCAGCTGGGAACCGGTGGTAACGTGTTCTCCTGCTTCGAAAAAGACTGCCTCAATCCTGGATTGAATAGGGCTGGTGATGACCTGCTCAAATTCAGGTTCCACCACCCCACTGGCGCTGAGGGCATCTTCAACCTTACCCAGTTCAGCAACAGCTATGGCGATGCGATCCGAATCGAGATCAGGCGTTATGATCCATCGAAGTGCAAGCAAGGCAGCGCCAATAAACACACCGACGATGATGAATCTAATCCAGCGTTTGGATCTTTGCTGGTTAACCTCAGTCTGACTTAGTTCTCTATCCATAATATAAATTCTGGGCAGCTTCCGGATGCGACCGGGAAACCCTCATTCCAAGTTGCCATGGGCTTAGATATAATTCGTTCATACCTGTTTATATATCAAGCAGCATGCCATTCATTTAATCATTGATAATATTGAATTTATAGTGCTTATAGATTTATGGAAGTGTTCAAATTCGAACAGTTTATAAAAGAACTGTTCATCTATGGACAGCGTAGCTATAACTGGGCAACGACCTACAAGGAATATTGCGAAGGGATTGCGGTGTGGGATGACTAAAAAGTGACTGGATTGAAAAAGTATTGAAATTGGGTGATAACTGTTGCTATTGTTGGGTTTCAAGCATGTTGCTTAGTGCTAGTTCGCCTATTTTGAATATACATTATTGTGTTAAGAACTTATTATTGTTTATTGTTTTTTTGCTACGATAAAGCTAATAGTTATGCCGTGAAATATTTTTTCGGCCTTAACTAGACTATAATTCTGGTTACTGATTAGTTTTTCTACATCAGAAGTCCTAAACATGTTTAAATGTAGAGGAAATATTCCCAGTCTTTTAATTAAAAGATATACTGAAAATTCTATTCTATTTTTTAAGGCCATTTTATCTTTTAAACACGCGGTTGTAGAAATAAATAAACCACCTGGTTTCAATAATTCATGTATTCTTTGAACTACTTTCTCGTTATCATCTAATAAATGAATGACTCCGTAAGAGATAATTGCATCGAACGACGCCTTTTCAAAATCAATATTAAAAATGGTTCCTTGAGTAAAAGAAGCATTCATAATTTTTAATTCATTTTTCTTTTTCGTAGCTTCTTTAATCATTTCATCTGAGATATCTATTCCATGTATTTGCTTTGTTGACTCAGCAAGTTCTAAGGTCTTTGTCCCCGTTGCACATCCAAAGTCCATTACATTGTCATTTGGATTCAGATATTCTTTTGTTTTGGATATCACTTCTTTAAAAACGGAATCAAATTGTCTCTCACTGTAGTCATATTTTTTAGCTTGTTTGTCCCAAAATTTTTGTGTTTTGTTCATCATGATTTTCTTCTCTAAGTGGTTTACACAATGTATGCGTATATTTTATTGTTCTAATTCTCCCAATTTAAACTGTTCACTAACTTTAGCAGTGGCTCCGTTTTCAGGGGAAAGATCAAACTTCTGAATTAGTCTTTTTGATTTCTAATTGCTACTGTGGCACTAGAATCCGATAGCACTCACTAATAAGGAAAAGGCAAATACTGAGGCATCCTTTTGGGGGGCCCTATAATGTATGGCTAGCTCAGTGGTGATATGTTTGAATGGCTCAAACCCCATAGAAGCCATTAGACCTAATCCTTTTAAGGAATTGGGGGAATAATTCATTGATGGTTCAGCCATGACCTCTTGATCAAAAAAATACCCTATCCCAGTTCCTAATCCAAAGAAAAGGGAAGGTGCTTGATCTTCTAGGAAATAAACCAATTGAAAAGCTTCTGTGCAGCTTATAATTCCCACATCAACTCCGCTTGAAGATTTTACATTATATGTTAGGGGATATCGAGTATAGAAGAGAGCGGTATTGTTATTAAAGGCATACCCTATTTTAGGTGATGCTGCAAATCCCCATGACGCATTACTGTCTTCATCAGAACCAATAGCGTCCCATTGTATTCCGTTATAAACATCATAGCCTGGTCCAAAACCAAGACCTAGGACGAATCCCTTTCGTTCTCCATCCCATGCAAGAATTGATGTTGAAGTGATTAACATTATTAAAACTGTAAGTTTCGCTTTATTCATTCTTCTTCCCTGTCTAGTCTTCTCAATAATTATGAATGATAACTTGTTTAGAAGCTATGCTAATCAATCATTAGCTTGTTAATAGCAGCATGATTGAATCCTTTGATTATCAGCCAAAGCGCCATCACAATTTCCTGTGGAGCTAACACCATTTGTAAATAAAAACCGATACCGTTATCCATGTGGAAGAAATGCAACAGAGCATAAGCCATATATGGAACCACACCGATAAAACCCCAGACTGACAACCACCGGGGAATGAATCAATTTCAATGGGGTTGTTAAATTCATCACAAATAAACAATCTTCACCACACTGGAATACTCACCTGCGTGTAGTCTTGCGAAGTACAGACCCCCAGCAACCTGATGTCCATCTTTATTTTTTCCGTTCCAGCGAACCTTGTAGCTGCCTGGACCTTGAGATGTTGAAAACAGCGTATTCACTGCTCGGCCAGCCACATCGTAGATGACTAGTGAGACATTCGAATACGCAGGTAGATTATACTCGATGATTGTGCTTGGGTTAAAGGGATTTGGATAGGCTGTTAGCAAATTTGAATGCATAATATTTTTCGCCTCTACTGCTCCAGTAACATGAACATTTATCAATTGTGCTATAGAGTCGATTATGGAACCCTCTTGAAGAATAAATATTTTTAGCAGTCCATCATCTAGCCATCGACTTTCACCAATTGGAAAATCTACTGTATCCCATACAGTCTCAAGGCTAGCAGAATAACTGAAAGGAATGGAATCATGTCTAACCCAAAAAAAGGTCGAATTCATATAGTTGTCCCAGTCGGTTCTGGGTCTGAGATTGATGGAAAAACCCTCCCCGGCATCTGAAAACACAATCTTCTGGTAATCCATGTTTCCTGAATCAGGTTCCAGCAATAACTCAGGAATAACACATCCACCTTCAATTCTCAATGTGTCAACCGATGGCATAAATCCTGAAACCAATTGGGATGTATCTGTTTCACCAATTTGGATAAATAATAGCTCGGAAAATAAGGGCGGCTCATAGGTGAGGAATAACACTCCGTTCAACGCTATATTACCGACGTTTTCAGGGTGATCCTCAATGAAATAGTCCCAGCTCCAAGAGACAATGGCATCCGATTCTATTAACAAGTTGTGTCGATTTGTTAGACATGCTAGACTTGTGTCATCAAGTGAAAACCAATCACCAATAAAGTAGGCAGATTCACAGTCGGTCTCGATAGGTAGCTCGACTGCTAGACTTCCGTTGTTTTTCGCTTCTAGCGTAATATGGATGGTATCACTTAAAGAATACTCTATCCTATTAGTTGATATGGTCAAGTCTACCTGACCAAATGCTGTCAAAGTACTTAGGAGAATAATTATTAAGATTTGCATAGCGCCCCCGCGAAGTTTTTGAATTTACTGGAATCTAGCCTATTGAGCTAATTAATCAAGGGCTCAGGAGTGTGTAATAGTTTCTTGGGAATTGGTTGAGATTACCCGCTATAGGTAGAGGTGTGAGGTTCTTGTACTATTTTTGTGGAGATGTGAGTCAGCTCTCAGCCTTTGTGTGGCAGAAACTATCTACTGCTATCTATGGGATAGGTGAATATCCGATTTTCATTTATATGTTTCGCAAACCTAAATGCAATTTCTTCACTTGGATGGTAAAAGTCACCCATTTCTTCCTGGATGTTAATACCGTCTCGCACCGCATCCTTGAGCAAATTGAAGAGGTCAACATGTGGTATTCCATTCTGATTAAGTATGCTGATTATCTGGTCTCTACTACTCTTTTCAGTTGGGCTCCATTCCCTGTATGGCTTTAGATATGGTAAAACCAATACTGTAAATTCAACATTCTTTTCTGCTAAGATATCCCGGATTTCTGTTAAGCTATCTTGCACTTCTTGAATAATTGCCTCTCTGCTAGAGTTATTGAGGGAGATTATTAACCCCACAACAAGCCTATAAAAGTAACTATGTTGGAACAACCATGGATTGATGTTTTCTAACCGGGTATTCGGAGCATAGACAAGAAGCTTTTTATCCTGATAAAATGAGACTGGAGTTGTCTCAAAGTCATTCAAATGAAAAGTCAAGACAACATGATCAGGATCGATGGCCAGATTATACTTCTTGAGCAAATTGACCTCTTGGAGAGTGTTGTAAGATTCTACCCCAGCATTCCAATATTCAAAATCATCATCCCCCAGTATCTCCCGAAGAGCAGCAATTATTTTGCCCCGAATAGTTACTGAATCCCCAATGAACAACAAACGCTTAACATTCAGCCTCTTTTCTATGCTGTATGAATTTACTTTGGTCGCGTATTCATTATAGAAAGAATTTCCTAGAATCGGACGAAATCCAAATTCCTGATCAATTGTATAAAGCTTGGTCAGATCCGCAGGATTATTGCGCATCCATCGCATTTCAGAACCTGCTCTAAGGCCTGAGTAAGGTTTGTAGTTGCGAAGAAATATTTCAATAACACCAATAGAAAATAATGTGACTATTAAAAATAATAGAATATTGAGAATGATTTTTCTATAGTCCATTTTCACTGTTCAATCCTCTGATTCATTTTCGTTTGGCACTTCCCTCTGCATGTGTGTCAGCTCGAGGCCTTTGTTAGACGGAAATTTTCAACCTTCAATTGGGATATCAACAAAGATCACATTTGATTCTTTACCAAGTGGCCACTGAACGTTTTGATTTATAGTAGGGTCATAATATCTAGGACCTCTACTCCATTTTGGATATGCAATGAGATAGTATCCATTTGAGACTTGGATATCTCCACTCTCAATGGCATCTGAATAGTGGTATATTGCAGTGAAAGTAGAATCATGCCATTGTACAGCTGCAGATCGACTTATCTCATGTTGATCAGGCAATCCGCTCAAGGTTGAGTCCAATCCAAGAAATATTGAAATATAAACCCTGCTTGGAATATAGTATTCATCGCTTGACCGCAAGTAACGACCAGAAATCATAATTGCTCCATATGACTCACCCTCCAATGAATCCTCAAACGTGGCTGTAAAATCTTCGATTGTTCCATTAGGTACCTGACGAAGTGTTTTTTGGTTAAAATAAGCTGTCCCATTACCAGTAATACCATACCCAAACTCTTTATAAGTATTATAGCCTGTCTTAGACATTATAAGATTGTAGGTTCCGGCATTAATATCCGATAATTCCCAATAACCATATAAGTCTGTGCTGGTTTCATATTGAGTTCCCTCAATCGATATTTTTACACCACTATGACTCTCCATAGTCTCGCTACGCTGGCCACTTAAGAAAGTCCATCCAACCAAGTTCCCTTTTAATTTTGGACCGGTGGGTCCTTCAAAATTATGGCAACTGGATAATGATAGTGAAATCATAAGTATAGTTGACAAAAATAGAAGTCTGTTCATAAAATTAATTCCAAAGATCTGGAATACTAAACTGCAGGACATCAGATGGTACTCCCAGTGTCGTATACACTTTTTCCCTTGTACCTGGATGAAAGTCCCATCGTGGATATCGAGTGGTGGGATATGCAATAACATAGGCAGTATCACCCGAACTCAGACCGACATTCTCAAAGTATGAATTGTTAAGCCTAACTCGCAATAGTGGATCATTGTTTTCGTAATAATTCGAACCCCATGCTGAAAATAGAGAATTTTCATGAGCGGATGTGACAGATGCTTCATCACCGATAAATATCATCATAGATTTCAAGCTTAGATCTACAGCATCCTCTGAGGCGACAACATCCAGGTAACTGAGGGAATCATAATGGACCATTTGCAGGTTTTCCAATGAATAGTCAGGAATCTGATATAATCTTGTTTCAGTTGTAAAATAATCAGCACCACCACCGACAAATTCATAGCCATATACTCTGGCATAGGAGAATCCATCTTTCGAGAAATGTATGGTATATGTCCCTGTAGTTAAATCCTTGATAGTCCATGACCCATCGTCTTCCGAAATCGTCTCCATACCAGGTTCTTCTATTAGGATTGTCACTCCAGATCGATTCTCAAGGGGATATTCTTCTACACTTTCCAATCGAACATAACCGCTTAATGATCCAGAGAGTACAGGTCCAGCGGGTCCCTCGCAGGAAATAATTAAAAGAATCACCAGACTACTGACTAATTGAGTAACTTCCCTTTTTAAAAGTATCATGAAAAATCAAGCCCCCTTATTTCTATATAAATGCAACCTCATTGTCACTTTTTGCCATCTAACACTCCAGCATCTCGCTGATTCCTGAAGTAGACTCGCTTGTATCCAATCTATTAGAATCCTCTGGTATGGGACCACTTTAAGTAGTTCAATAGTAACTCACTTCAATTCACGAATTCGAGGTATGATTCTACTTCTGAAAATAGGATTAAGCCTCTACTCAGGTTGCAATGGAAGCCATACCTTACCTATAGCATCTGTTTTCATGATCAGTAATTCTTGATCCCAACCCCATTGCCCAGTAAGAATGTATCCACCGTCAGCGGACTCATGTATTTCACCAGCTATCTCGTGTCCTGGATCATGGTGAGATTCACTCCACATGAGATTTCCTGAGGGATCGACTTTCACAATATAGATGTTTCCGTCAGGACCCCACGGGCTTGTATGGCCGGAAAGGATGTACCCTCCATCACTTGTCTGCTCGCAATAAATACCGTTCTCATATTCAACAGTTCCGAAGGATTGTTCCCATTCGAGGTTGCCATCATGAGTGACTTTCACTAAGTACATATCATCATGGGGCACTTCGGCTCCATATATATTAAAGGCCGAGCTACTCAGTGTTCCACTGATTATAAAACCCCCATCACTTGTATGGTTGATACTCTTGCCCGAATCATACCTGGGTCCACCAAAGGTATTCTCCCATTCAACATTCCCTTCAGAATTCATTTTAACTAGCCATACATGACTTTCAGAAGCATCTGTGAACGAACCAATCGTAATGTACCCACCATCCAGTGTCTGCAATACATCACTTCCTTGATCATTCCGAACATCACCATAGTAGCGAGTCCATTCTATGTTACCACTACCACCTAACTTCATTAGATACATGTCATTTTCACCGGCACCATTAGAACTTGAATATCCTGTTACAATATACCCATCGTCATGAGTTTGTTTCACGCTGGAGACAGCCTCCCACTCTGCACCACTAACCACTACATTCCATTCTTCAACTCCACCAGCATCAGTTTTAACGATGAAACCCTCTTCACGAACATCAGTGGAAAGGTATGCTGAACCTCCGAGGATATATCCGCCGTCACTTGTTAGATCCATTGAGGAAAAGTCCTTGAAAACTGACCCAATGTAATACTGCTCCCATTCCTGTATACCGTGCTGATCAACCTTTACCAGATATCCATAACCATTGCCTGTGCTTCCTGTATAAGTTTGCCCAGCAGCGATATAGCCACCATCTGGTGTGATCTTAATCGATGAACCTTTACCAGAACCCAATAGACTATAAACCTTTGCATATGTCAACGGGATGTAAAAATCCAGGATATTGCTTTGCGAAGTTGAGCCCCAATAGTCTGTCGCAGTAACCTGATAGTGAAGCTCCTCTTCACGTCTTATTTCGGAGATATTCAAAAAGTAGTCTCTAGCATTAGTGGACTGGTGTAATAAGATTTTATTGGATACATCATCACCAATCCATTCATACAGCTCATATGATTCAAAATCACTATCATTGTTCCTTGTCCACCCAATCGTGTATGATTCATGGAGTATGTGTGGCTCTAATATTGTGGCTGGAGTTGGTGGAGCATCCGGTTCATGAGTGAGGCCTACTCCTACGGCTGACAGTCCCCAATAGTCGTTCACTTTAATCCAGTACCAATTTTCGTGGGTCGGATCAAAATGGCTCAAGATGAGGGTATTTGAATCAAGTTCTGTTTGAAGGAGAACACTAGATTTTTCACCCAACTCCGTCTCAGAATGTAGCACTTCATAGGACGCAAAATCCGCTTCAGTCGATTGATCCCAGTGAATCGTCATTGTGGTTTCATCATACTCTACACTGGTTACAGCGACGGATGAAGGCGCTAAATCAACCTCATGGGTCATGCCTTCTCCCAAAGACGATAGATCCCAGAAATCATTTACTCTAATCCAAAACCAATTCTCATGGGACGGATCAAAACTAGTTAGTGTGTAGGATGTGGAATCAATGTCTGATATTGTTGCCAGAAGCGTCTTTTCGCCCGTAAGTGATTCGGAGTGTAATAATTCATATGAAATGAAATCCGTGCCATTGAGTGCGCTTTTTGATAGCCTTTGGTCTTCGAGAAACCTTCTCATTCTGCCTTGGTCAGCTACATATTTCTCCCACACTATGGTCATTTCTGTCAGGGTATAACTAACATCTGTCACTTTCACAGAAGGCGGTGCATCATGGGTAGTGTTAGACAGAATATTTCCTGTACTGCTTAATCCCAACGTGTCAAAAACCGTAATTCTAAAGAAGTTTTCCTCCAACGGATCAAACTCAAGGATTTCATACCTGTTAGAATCGGGGTTTTCAATAGTTGCAACCAATGCAAAATTATTTGTATCAAGACCTCCATATAATTCATAGCTGTGAAAATCAGCATCTGTTGATTTCTCCCACAGTATAGTGAGACTTTCAGTGTCATATGTGACCATGGATATGTCGATTGCTCTGGGACGGGCAAGAGACTGATCTACAACCACAGAGATTGATTCGCTCTCCCCCTCATTCCCATTTTCATCTATAGCTAAAATCTTGAGCACATGACTAGCTCCATCCTGATAAGATGTTGTGTTCCATAGAAATGTATAGGGGGAGGTGTCAGTGATCTGGCCGGTGGACACATTGTTTATAAAAAACTCTAAACTTTGTATACCACTTTCATCTGATGCTACACATTTGACTTCCACAATTTCACTCAGAGTAGCCCCGGCTGTAGGGCTTGTGATACTTACATCTGGCGCTTTGGTATCAGGTTCAGTACAACTAAATAGCATCATACCAATTAAAAGGATTGTGCTAAGTGTTCTCATCAATCTCATTGTCAAATTCCCCTCAAATATTAACTCGAATTCAAACCTTTTTATGACAAAGGCTACAAAATGTTTCTAGCGAGCTGGGCTTCAGTAGCAGTTACCCTGTCACTATTAGATAATATATATGATATCATATGACCCCCATCGTTTTGTTTAAATTTACGTAAATGTAGCTGTTTGGACTAATTAATCAAGTGCTCATGAGAGCGTTATTGATTCTTAGGGTTCCATTCAGGGAACCTACCATATGTCTAGTTAGACCAAACTAGCTGATCTCTTTGAACACCGAATTTCGAACCCAGAGTGGGGAATGATGAATTGCTGCCTTCGAAATTGGATATTCAACATTCGACATTCTGCCCTAGCCTTTAGCCAAATGTTCGTAAGACTTACAGAATGCATCATAGCATAATATGTTGGATACCAGGTTAACAATGCACATCTTTGAACCATGGATTTAAAGCGTAGCGTCACCATCATCTTCTTCATGTGTCTGGGTTTCATCTTCACAGCCTGTGAAGAGACCGAGAAACTTGAGGATGAAGTGCCCATCGAATTTGATCTGAGCAATTTTCCTGACTTTGTGACCCCCAATAGTGATTATTATACAATCCGGATTGGAGAAGTACCCGAAATTTTCAGTGATTCATATCGATTAATCGTTTCGGGAGCCCTGGAAGATGAGGACACCCTCGATCTTGAAGCACTTTACCAGCTTGATCAAACAGAATTATTACTCACGGTTGAATGTATCGGTAATTCTGCCAATGGTTTGCTGGTCTCAACTGCAAGATGGCAGGGATTTGACCTCTATGAATTCTTATTGTCAAAAGGAATGTACCTCACTGCCGAAGCGGTTCAATTCCGCTGTGCAGATAATTATTTCGCCTCCTATACCATAAATCAGATTCGAGAGGGGAAAGTGCTGGCGGCTTTATTTATGAATGGAGATACCTTGCCAGCTCTTCATGGCTTCCCACTTCGCATACTTATTCCAGGTCTCTATGGCGTGAAACAGCCTGCCTGGGTAACCGAAATTGAGGTTCTGGAATTTGCAGGTCAAGATTTTTGGAATCAGTATGGCTGGGATACCTCACCCCCTATAGCGGTCGACTCTAAAATCCTGTTTCCCACCAATTCAAGTGAATTTACGCTTGGCGATACAGTCCAGGTGGGCGGGACAGCCTTTGGAGATTCGAGAATCTCGGAGGTTCAACTCAGTATCGATGCAGGCGAAACATGGGAGGCAACTGATATTGTCAAGCAGGTTGAATCCGAGCAGGTATGGGTGTTTTGGGCCAGTGAAATCATCTTTCCAGATTCCGGTGATTATAGCATTCATACTCGAGCCATAGATGTGAGTGGAAACATTCAACCAGAAATTGACGATGAGCGTTTTGATGGGACAAACAATTGGCCTAGCGTCCAAATCACAGTACATTCAGAAAATATTACCCCCTGATTTTTAGCAACCCCGTTTTCAATTTTCTTACGACCAAGTCATTACAGGTTTTTTCTTATGCTGTGCACAGTCCATTGCTCTTAAAATAAGCACCTTCACTAAATAACCATTGCCTGCTCCTTTGTCAATTGACTATACTCAATATGATAAGGAGCAGGTAAGATTAAGAGTGCTAACATTAAGGACTCAAGAGGCAGAAAACTTCTGATTGCTATTCATCATCACATGAATCAACCCCCTGGAAGAACTTTTGTTACACAAGCAAAGGCTACAGCGATTTTGTTATTTCTAATCTATACTGTAGTACTTTTCACCTTACTAATTCCTTCTGTTTCCCAAGCATACACTTGGACAGTTAAACAAGACAGCAGCGGCCACTATGTTCAGATTCAAGAAGCCATAGATATCTCAGACCATGGAGATACTGTTTTGGTATCTCCTGGTGTGTATTATGAAAACATAAATTTTAATGGTAAGAATGTTTGCTTGGCCTCTCAATATCTCATTACTGAAGATGAATCCTACATCAACAATACTATTCTTGACGGGAATGATTCTGGTCGCGTAGTTGACATCAGCAATTACGAGACACGGGACGCAAAGCTAATAGGGTTTACTATTCAACATGGTAGTATACCATACCTCGATGATGGGCTCTATGTTTATGGAGCTGGTATAAACATCAACGATGCGAGCCCCAGTATTTTAAGCTGCGTAATTAAAAACAATAATGCTCTATTCAGCAGTGGAGGTGCTGGAATAGCTGTACTAGGGACTGCAGAGCCCTATTTCTCAGGCCTAAGCATTCATGATAACTGGGCTAGCAGATATGGAGGTGGAATTGCAATAGGAATTAATTCTCAGCCAGTATTCGATGGGATCGAGAAATGTAGCATCTACAACAACTACGCTGGTTATGATAGTGACATATTTTTATCCCTAGCCCACCCAGATGATATCAGTATAGATTTAGATACATTTACAGTTAGTCAAGCCAATTCGAATCTCGTAGGGCTTCCTCCTACTCTCTCCTTCTCAGTTCAATTTGGATATTTTGAGGCAGTGTCACATGATCTATATGTTAGCCCTATCGGCGATGATTCCAATTCAGGTATTTCTTTTGACCAACCATTGAAGACCATTCAACACGCCCTTACAATAATCGAAAGTGACAGTCTAAACCCGAAAATAATACATTTGGACGAAGGAGTATTTGCTCCGTCAAGGGGACAGCATTTCCCTCTGAATCTGCGTAGTCAGGTCTCTCTTCAAGGAACATGTAAAAGTCTTACTACACTGGACGGTGAAGAAAAAATGCAGCTCATCATCGCACACTATGATAATGAATATAGAGTGTCAGACATGGGTTTGATCCATGCACCCTATTCCTTTGTCTATCGGACCGTAACAGTAACAGAAAATATTAATGCCATTTATTCCAATCTTCTGTTCACAGGCAATAGCGGTGGCGTAATGAATATGATTGACATCGGTTCTGAGGATTATCCTCATCCTCAAAACAGCTCCATTGTTCTGGAGGATCTTGAAATAATTGATAACCCGTGTAGACAGACCTTATATCTGGGACGCCATAAATCCACTGTTTTTCGAAACAGCATCCTTCGGCATTCTATTCCGGTGTACGACGAAGTATGGGGATATGAATTAAATTATCCTGTAGTCATTAGTCGTGGGTTGTACCTCGATCATAAGGACACTCATCTTCTTCAGAATGTTGAGATAAGCCAAAATGATAATAACGGTGCTGAATCAAACTTTGCGGCTTCGGCCATTCATATTGATGGGACTTCAGTGGAATTGATAAATTGTACTATAGTAGATAATAGCAGTTCTTTAGGGGCAGCAATCTCAATGTATAGATCTAAGATTACAATTGTTAATAGCATCCTTTATAACAATGAACCTAATCAGGTTTGGATGTACAATCCGCTTGGCGATGCTCGCGATAGTGTAATAATTCAAAATTCTATAATTCAAGACAATGAATGGGGAATCTCAGGTTATGGTTCAAATGATCTACATTGGCTGGAAAATAATTTCGATAGCTCCCCCCTATTCCAAGGTGGCGTAAATCAACCATATGATCTCAGTGCTAGCTCACCAGCAATTGATGCTGGGACAGACTTTTTTATTTGGGATGGGGACACCATATTAAATCTAGATCCAGATGAATATGCTGGTCTGGCACCGGATATCGGAGCCTATGAGTATCATGATCCAGATGGGATCGTTGATCACATTAATCCCAAAAATTTTGAGCTATACCCAAATTTTCCTAATCCTTTCAATGGTAGTACACAGATTACATTCTCAATTCCTGAGCAAAAGGATGTGGAGCTTAGAATATTCAACCTAAAAGGGCAACAGGTCGAGTATCAATCTTTTGGAAGCTTAACGGCAGGCATTCATCATGTAAACTGGGATGCGAGGGGCCTCCCCTCCGGTCTCTATTTATATGGGATCAGTTCAGGAGAGTTCAAGCTTTCAAGAAAAGCACTATTAGTCAAATAGCTCAACATTTCGCATAAAAACACATATCAGAAATTACAATTACCTGTGCCATAAATCGCTATAATATTCCATTACCCATACAAGAACCATCACTATTAGGCTGTAAGTCTTTAGAACATATGGGACACATTTAGCTAAAAGTTAAGAGCCACCTTTGAGTAGTCCAATTCATTATACAAGCGCCATATGGTAATGCTACCGAAGACCTTGTTGATGACTTTATGTTGAGATGATACCTATAAATACTACCTGATATCAATAGTACTTATTGAGGCAAAAAAAAGGCCAGTAAAACTGACCTTTTTAAGTACTCCGGACAGGGCTCGAACCTGTGACCTACGGATTAGAAATA
>JABMQQ010000242.1 GCA_013202495.1 Fidelibacterota bacterium
ACCTGGAAAAACGGGCTGTTTCCATTCGTGGCAAAGAGATTCAATTAACAGCTACAGAGTTCAACCTGCTGACTCTGCTGATCCGTCAACCGGGACGCGTATATAGTCGGAAACAGCTATTAGATATCGTCTGGGATTACTCTTTTGAGGGCTACGAGAATACGGTGAACACTCACGTTAATCGTCTCCGCTCCAAAATCGAGAAAAATCCCAACAATCCTGAATATGTACTCACAGTCTGGGGTGTCGGCTACAAATTTTCTGACGAGATTGGTGTATAAGCACATTCCATGGTCCAATTTAGCCATATCCCGCTATATCGCACTCTGACCTTTAAGGTCTCCATTGCCCTTATAGCCTTTTTTATTCTGAACGGGGTTCTATTGGTTCTATGGAATCAGGCTGATATTATGAATGACCTGGAAATTGATATTCAGACAACATACCGCCATACAGCTCTAGAAATCACCGAAGAAATAGAAAATCCCGAAACCGACATTGAAGACATGTCGGTTTTTTTTGATTCACTTTCTCAGTATTATCCAGGAATGGAATTATTTCTGGTTGCTCCAGATGGGGAGATCCAGGAGCATGGCAGCTATGTACCCTCACAACTCATCAATAGCCATGTTTCAATAGATGCCATCGATTCATTTCTTCGAGCAGATACCAACGATTATCCTATAGAAATAGCAATCCCAACAGCTACCGATCTTGATTTTGTATTTTCGGCTGCACCTCTCGGTTCCCCTGCAGATCCATACGCCTATGTCCTTGTGACCATGGTTGAGGGTGGGGAAGATGTGATTGTGAGCTGGTGGGAAGAGTATGGTGCCATCCTTACGCGCACCATATTATTTAGTCTCATTATAGCCAGTTTAACTGGTATAATATTCTGGTATTTTCTAACAAGGCGTGTTCAAAATGTTGCACATGCTGTCCAAAATTATCGAGCCGGGGATACTCGTTTTGTCCTGAGAGATGAAGCCAGTGACGAAATTGGTCATGTCGCGATGCATGTGGGCGATATGATGGAACGTATCGATACCATGTTTGGTGAATTAGGTCGTAAAGAGAAGATGAGGACAGAGTTATTAGCTTCTGTCAGTCACGAGCTTCAAACACCCCTCACTGTCATGCAGGGAAATATTGAAACTCTAGTTGAACACCGAGAGAAGATGAGTGAAGAAGATCTCAGTGTGAAATTGGGAGCCGTTTACTCACAGGTTCGACATATGAGTGCCCTGATTGATGATATGTTTGATGTTGCCATACTTGAAACAGGTCAGATGCGGATCAACGCAGAACCCTTCCCCATGGTTGAACTGGTGGAAGATGTACTTCAGAGCTACGCATTACTCCTGGACCAATCAAAAATTACTGTTGAACGCAATTTTCCTGAAACCATTCAAACTGTGAATGCTGATCCACTCAGAATTCGTCAGGTCATCCGAAATCTCTTGAGCAATGCTATCAAATTTTCTTCTCCAGGTGGTGCAATTCGTATCACGACTGATGTAAAATCAAACGAAATCCTCTCATTTCGTATAGAGGATACGGGTGTTGGTATTGCTGAAGATGATATCAGTAAGATTTTCGAAAGCTTTTATCGCTCCAAACAGCAATTGGAAAAAACGGTCAAGGGCACCGGTCTGGGTCTACATATTTGTCAGCATATTCTTAAGCTGCACAATTCAACTCTGGAAGTGAAGAGTCGCCTGGACATTGGCAGCACCTTTTCATTTGATCTTAAACTTTACAAAGAAGTTGTAACGATTTAATCTGGTCCACCTCTAAATTCTGTTCACAAAAAGAAGGAAATTATTATGAGTGAAGAAATCACCACTCCGAGTGGTCTAAAATATGTCGATGAAGTAGTTGGTTCCGGTAAATCCCCATTAAGCGGGAAGGGCGTTGTAGTTCATTATACTGGTACCCTGGAGGATGGAACAAAATTCGACAGTTCAGTTGATAGAAACAAACCTTTCAGCTTCACTATTGGTGTTGGCAGAGTTATTCAGGGCTGGGATGAAGGGGTTATGACCATGAAAGTCGGTGGCAAAAGACGTTTGATCATTCCTTCTGATTTAGGTTATGGCGCCAGAGGCGCTGGCGGCGTTATCCCTCCCAATGCGACCCTGATCTTTGATGTCGAATTACTGGAAATCCGCTAAACATACATATCAAATGACCCCTGCAGAACTCAAGACAGTCCTGAATGAGCATCCCCTCACTTTGCTTTATTTCTCTACACCTACCTGTAATGTGTGTAAGGTGTTGAAGCCTGGGGTAGAAGCCCTTTTGGAGGAAGAACCTCCCTGGCATTTTCAGTATATGAATACTGAGGAATCAATGGAAATTGCCGGGCAGCACCTCATCTTTGCTGTACCAACTCTCTTACTTATGGCAGACGGTCGCGAGATAGACAGACTCAGTCGTCATTTCGGCATGCATGAACTGGAACAACCAATCCGACGCTACGCTGCACTTTATAATCAGGTTGAGTCTTAGATCTGCCTTAAGCCTGACTCTCTATGTTAAGATATTTACTCTTACGCAATCCTGGTCACAATAGGGTATACTATTTGGAGTCAGAACAACTGGCTTTAGCTGAGCTAGCCCTTACCTGCCAAAGGTTGGAACAAACATGTGGACATATTGAATCAATCGATATCGCAGGTATCAATTATCTCTC
Organism: Fidelibacterota bacterium; assembly: GCA_013202495.1. Classification (GTDB taxonomy): domain Bacteria; phylum Fidelibacterota; class UBA8477; order UBA8477; family JABMPR01; genus JABMPR01. Next base: position 2,696 of record JABMQQ010000242.1, read on the forward strand.
ATTCACTGTGGAAAAGACCCTTAATGAGCGTGAGCTTGAATGGCTATCCAGGCTTTCCTTCATCTTTGCACTTTTTCTTCAAGAGGTGGACAACGAGGCACAGCTGAAGCCTGTTGCTCTCATACCACCATCCCATCTTGACCCCAAAATCTCCATGTTGCTCAAGTACTCAGGAAAGACCAACGAAATTTTTACACGAATGATGATAAACGTGGGTTTGGTCTCAAGCGATTTTGGGGTTGAGGATTCCATTCAGCTATTGGATCCAGTCTCTGGTAAGGGAACCACACTCTTTGAAGGAGCTGTTCGTGGATTTGATGTGACGGGGATTGAGATGGAACAAAAAATGGTCCATGAGACGACCACCTTTTTTAAAAGATTTCTTGAGCAGGATAAGTACAAACATACCCTGAGCAAACACGCCATGTATTCCAGCCGTACCGGCAGCGAAGCTTTCATTCAGTTATTTGAATATGCACGAGATAAACAAGGTTTCAAGTCCGAGAGTTCCAGAAAACATCTGGGTATCATCACCGGCAACGCCATCCATTCCAGGCGTTACTTCAAGGCAGAAAAATTCCATCTCATTATAGGTGATTTGCCTTATGGTATCGCCCATGGAAACAGGAGTCAGAAGCAGCACAAATCTCGCACTCGAAGCCCGGCTGAGCTCATGGAGGTTTGTTTACCTGAATTTCACAAAATATTGAAAACAGGGGGGACTCTGGTGTTAGCGTGGAACAAGTTTGTCTGGCCACGTGAGGACTTCGTCGAGCTTTTAACCACCAGGGGTTTTCAAGTCTTGGACTCTGCTCCCTATGATCAATTCACCCACCGAGTAGATCAATCAATTAAAAGAGATATTATAGTCGCACGCAAAGCTTGATTAGATGCCCTCACTTGGTATGTGGAGAGGGTTAATTTATATTAGCCCCTCATACTGGAGGGGATATGAAATCAAAAATACTTCTTAGTTTACTGTTTTTTATCCACTACGCTTATGCTACGGACGACTTTCAAATCTGGAATGGGAACCAGATTGGCAATATGTGGAGCAATGTAGGTCAGATCACATCGCATATCCCCAGTGGGGATCCTGGGATGGAATGGCCTGTCGGCAGCGGGGATAGTCCAGTTTATACCGCTGGGTTATGGATTATTGCTGGGCGAGTCAATGGAGCAGTCGACATCCGTAGCGCAGCTGCCGAGTTTACCACAGAAAACGTTCCAGGTCCCTGGGGCTCTGACCCAAATGCACCAGAACATAGGATATATAAAATTCGATCTGAAGATGGACGAGCCAATCCCGATTGGGATGTCTGGCCGGTTGATCAGGGAGCACCCTGGATTGATGCTAATGCAAATGGAATCTATGATCCATCAATCGATAGTCCCGATGTAAAAGGAGATGTGTACTACTGGACAGTTTTCAATGACGGAAACGAAGAGAGACACCTCAATTTATGGGCCACTCAACCACTTGATATTGAAGTTACAGCTGCCATGTATGGCTTTGAGGGTCCCAGTCCATTGGAAAATACACTCTTTTTTGAGTGGAATATTAGAAATGCAGGATCAGACCATCTTGATTCAGTAATCCTGGGGATATGGCAGGATATTGACTTGGGAGATGCCACAAACGATTACCCTGGCAGTGTACCCCAATTGGATTTGAGCTATCACTATGTTGGTGAATTACCTGATCGTGAGTATGGAATGTTCCCTCCAGCAGTAGGTTTTTCAATCCTCCAGGGACCCATCGTGCCTTCTATTGGCGATACTGCTTGGGTTTCAGGTGAACTCATTCCCGACTATAAGAACCTACACAGCACGGCATTTGTTCCATTTTGCGCCGTTGATTGTCCGGATCCTGAGATTGCCCTAGAAGCATACATGAATATGCAGGGTCGTAATCATGATGGAAATTTCTACATAAATCCATCAAACAATACTCCAGAACCATTCAGCTTTACGGGAAACCCACTAGATGGATCTGGCTGGTTGGCTGTAAATGAGACATTTCCACGTGATTGGCGGGGAATTCTGTCTACTGGTCCGGTTAGCCTGTCGCCAGGTGAAACACAGCAGATGGTTGCGGCCTGTGTGGTTTCTCCGGGAATTGATCCTCTCGCAGCCTTAGCTGCACTTTTTGATGATGTTGAAATTGTACGTGAGATTTATGATGCACAGTTCACCAATTTGGATGATCTGATTCTGGTTTCAGAAATCGATGTACCTCATAATACAGAAAGCTCGGGACCCTTCACCTTTCAGTTTGAGATAGTAGACCCCCTGGGACAATGGAGTGACAATTTAGAACTTAGATACTATTTCAATAGTATTTGGTATGGTAGTAACCTTTCATCATCAGGTGGGAACATTTGGGAAGCGACCCTGCCTGATTTCCAGGTTACCGAATCCACGACCATGATTTATTACCTAAGAGCACTGGATGTGAATGGTGAGATAGATTATTGGCCATCTGGGGCACCATATAATTCAGGGCTATTCACGTTTGGACCAGATATAGAGCCTCCAGTAGTTGCCGGATTACAGGAACACTACGCCGTGCATCATCAATTGCCATTTTCAAAATTGGTGACGATTGATACCGTGTATGACAACAGGTCAGGGATAAATGAAATCTGGCTCAACTGGACTATTGGTGGAAGTGATATTATGACTGCTCCCATGGAGGTCATTGACACAAATGATGTGGATTGGGAGTTTAATAGAGTATTTCTCGGAGAGATATCTGATGTTGTATCTCAGGAGGGGGATACTGTCAAATATTGGGTCAGTGCCCAGGATAATAGCAACCAAGGGAACGTTGGAAGTTCAAAAATTCGGAGCTTTATCTCCAGGAACCAGGAAACCATCGGAGATTTTGATCATGCCAGCAATCAAATTGGGATTGTGGATTGGCGCTCCTTCGAAAATGGTGACATCGTTCCATTTTCTGATGGGGGTGATCATTGGGGCAATGTCATTCAGCTCCCATTGAATGCCAATATTACCAGCTATGACACATTGGAAATGATCAGAGAGTTGGATCTTTCACATTTTGATGTGGGTTGGATAAATACCCGCATGGCTGCCAATTTTGGTAACGAAAACAATTATGGTTTAATCCAAATAAAAATCCAGAATGACTATGTAACTATTGATTCACTCACCGGATATATACTGCCTGCCACCTGTTCCTATGATCTTTCAACCTATCTTCCTGATACAGCCATTAGTCTACGTTTAATTGCCCATAGCTTTCAAGGGGTTGCGCTTTGGATTCTGGATGATATGATCTTTCATACTGATCCAAATCTGGTGGGAATAAAACCAGTTGGCTTGCAACCTCTGACATTTTCGGTTCAACAAAACTATCCCAATCCCTTCAATCCCCTCACATCAATCGCTTACACATTGCCCGAACTTATGGATGTTGAGTTTGAGATATTTGATTTAAGGGGTCGCATGGTAAAAAACTGGTCCTTTGCAAATCAGACCGTAGGAGAACACAATTTGTTCTGGGATGGCACCAACTCCGACGGTGAGCTTGTATCCACCGGTGTTTATCTTGGAGTCATCAGGACAGAAGAGTATCAGTCAACAATTAAGATGGTTTTACTGAGATAGGGAAGATCAGGTGAGCCCTAGGGGCTCACTATCATTTCGCGACTTTAACTATAACATCCTCTGGCCTGGGACCAGCTGGTGTCTGGCTGGTTTGATTCTTGATGGCTTCAATTTCAACAAAATCAAACAAACGACCCTGTCCTATGCCTTCGCATTCTTCTTCAATCAATTTCCAGCGATATTGTGATTTCAAATTGGCTTTCCAAAAGGGAAAAGTTCGACACTGAGTTGGGCGTGCCTCATAGATGGTGCATCCATTTTCACCATAGAAAATGCAATTGTCACCATCATTCTTAAACACATATTCACCTTTGTGTAGATCCATATAGGTCGCAGTAAATTTGTTGACACTCAGATCAAGATGTTTTGCTGCAAAGCCTACGTCTTCCAGGGTGGGGTAGACAAAGCCCCCTCCCAGCTTACAGCAGGCGCCACAACCTGTACACTCAAAATGCAGCCCTCTCGCATAGAAGCGTTCTTTTAGAGCAGTTATTGACAATTTAGAATAGACCCTTTACCAGTCCGCCATCCACCACAATGGACTGTCCCGTGAGATAGCTGGCTCTGGTTGAGGATAGAAAAGTAATCACCGCCGCCAGCTCTTCTGGTTGTCCCAGGCGCTTCATGGGAATGTCTTTGGCAATGAGAGCCGGATCTGCAAGGTCACTATGTAATTCTTTAACTCTTTCTGTATCGTGGATACCCGGCAGCACCATATTCACGGTAATCCCATATTCGGCAACTTGAGCTGAGAGCGTCTTGGCATATCCCGTCAATCCAGCGCGAGCTGTATTGGAAAGGATGAGTGAGTCAATAGGTTGTTTTACGGAAACTGATGTGATAAATACTATCCTGCCCCAACCTTTTTTACGCATACCACCCAGAACTTCCTGAGCTGAGTCTTTCATGGCAATTAAGTTTCCCTGTAAGGCTTTATTCCACTGATCGTCACTTAGACTATCATAAAATCCTGCTGAGGGACCGCCATTATTGGCTACCAGGATATCGATAGAGCCCCAATTTCCCTCTATTTCATCCAGCATGGTTCGTCGTGCCTTTGGATCCACTACGTCACACGCGAAACCCTGGACCGTGGCGCCAGTGACTTTGCTGATTGATTCAGCAGCTCCTTGAATTCGCTTTTCTTCCCGTGAGCAAATAGCCAATCGACAGCCTTCTCGAGCCAGTTCCAGAGCTGCAGCATATCCAAGTCCAGATGAGGCACCTTGAACCAAGGCTACCTTATTTTTTATACCAAAATCCATAATATTTCCTTACTCCAAAATTTCGTGATATGATAGGATGGCGATAGCTATGGGGAAAGGAACAAATCGTGGCTAATCCTGTTCACATCACTGGGTCTACGTCTATATTACAAGGCTTAATATGATCCGTCTTCGCTCAACCTGCAGCAGTTTGCAGGTTCATTGCTTCGCCGCGGTCATCCGCATAATGAAAAGGTAACATCGTGCCGAAGCAGATACTTCCAGCCTTCACCCATGAGTATGTGCTGGGTCTTCTGCGAAGGCAGATGAATAAAGGAAACAATAAATAAATGGATATCTACTCACTACTTCTGGCTGTCCCAGCCATCCTTATTGCACTAACATTTCATGAGTTCGCCCATGGGTATGTGGCCTATCGCTTTGGCGATCCCACTGCAAAGAATCATGGACGACTCACGCTAAATCCCTTAGCTCACCTGGACCCCATGGGTACCATCATGATATTCTTGATTCACTTTGGTTGGGCGAAGCCTGTCCCTGTGGATCCTCGGTATCTGGGAAATCCTAAACGGGATATGATGTGGATTGCTGCAGCCGGCCCCCTCATGAATATGGTATTGGCTTTGATTTCCGGTATTGTGATTCGAATATTTATTGGAGTAGGCTTGGCAAGTAGTCAAGCGGGTGAAACAGCCCAAATAGTTTTTCAAATGCTATACTATTCACTGTATATCAATCTAGCTCTGGCCTTTTTCAACCTGTTGCCCATTCCACCCTTGGATGGTTCGAAAATATTAGCCGGTGTGCTTCCCCATAGGTATGCACCAACTCTGTACCTCATCGAATCTCGGGGACCCATGGTATTATTTGGGATTATCATGTTTGGATGGATTACAGGATTTCATGTTTTAGGTGTCGTTATTGGCCCCTTTATCAATGTTTTTTCCCACTTATTTTCAGGAATCTAATGCCAGAACTGAAGTATGCTAAAACCCGTCGATTGAGACGTTTTGAATCTGCTGAGTCAGATGATAGACGCATTCATTTTCGACGCATGACCTCGGCCTACCCAAAACGTAGTTTCGTCGGTCTATTGGTCTTGGCTGGGATGGTGGCATATATTCTCTATTACTTATCAAAAGTCTAAAGGTTTGACAGATGCAGAAAATCGTTGAATGTGTACCAAATTTTAGTGAAGGTCATGACCTTGCTCTCATCGAACAGATCACTTCATCAATAGCTCAGGTTGAAGGTGTCACCCTGTTGGATGTAGATCCAGGTGCAGATACCAATCGAACTGTTGTCACTTTCGTAGGAGGACCAGAAGCCACAGTAGAAGCAGCCTTTCAAGGCATCAAACGTGCCGCTGAACTCATTGATATGAGTAATCATACAGGAGCTCATGCTCGTATGGGAGCCACAGACGTCTGTCCATTCATTCCAGTTAGCAATATGACCATGGAAGAATGTGCTGAGCTGTCTCGTATACTTGGAAAACGAGTTGGTGAAGAATTGAATATCCCGGTTTATTTGTATGAATATTCTGCGGCTACTCCAGAACGTGAAAATCTTGCCAATATCAGAGCAGGAGAATATGAAGGCCTCTCAGAAAAATTGAAGGATTCCCATTGGAAACCTGATTTCGGAAAAGCTGAGTTTAATGCCAGATCTGGAGCTACGGTCATGGGTGCCCGCAAATTCCTCATTGCCTATAATGTGAACCTCAACACCCGCGATACCAAAAAAGCCACAGACATTGCTTTAGAGATACGAGAAGCGGGACGAAATGCCAGAGATCCAAAAACCAATAAGTTTATACGTGATGAGAATGGGACTCCCATCAAGCGACCTGGCACCTTGAAAGCGGTCAAAGCTGTGGGCTGGTACATTGATGAATACAATATGGCTCAGATATCCATGAATCTGGTGGATATGGCGGTCACGCCTTTTCATATGGCCTTTGATGAAGTCGTCAAACAGGCCGATTTGCGAGGTCTGAGGGTTTCTGGAAGCGAACTTGTGGGACTCATCCCACTTACGGCCATGCTGGACGCGGGTAAATATTATCTCAAAAAGCAAAACTCCAGTACTGCTGTTTCCAACGCAGAACTCATTCGAATTGCCATCCAGAGTATGGGTTTGAATGAAATCGCACCTTTTAAGCCTCAGGAACGCATCATTGAATACCAATTGGGATCAAAAGACGAGAAAAACCTAGTCGATTTGGGTGTGACTGAGTTTGTAGATGAATTGGCATCAGACTCACCAGCTCCAGGTGGTGGCTCTGTCTCAGCGCTAGCATCGGCTATGGCTGCAGGACTCACTAATATGGTGGGTGTTTTGACTTTTCGTAAAAAAGGTTACCAAGATAATTGGGATGAAATTGAAAATCTCAGTAATCAGGCTCAGAGCTTGAAAGATTCATTCCTATTTCTTGTAGATGAGGATACTCGTTCATTTAACAATGTCATGGCAGCCATGCGCTTACCCAAAAAGAGTAGTGAGCAGCAAACTGTACGTCTTCAGGCGCTCCAGGCAGCGACTATCTATTCAGCTGAAGTACCACTGAAGGTGATGCGACATTCGCTTGATATCATGAAACTGGCAGGACGTATGGCCGATATTGGTAATCAGAATTCATTGTCAGATGCTGGTGTAGCTGTGCTTCAGGCACGTGCTGGACTAGAAGGTGCCGCTCTGAATGTGCTCATTAATATTCCTGGGATTGATGACAAAAAGATCGCCTCTGAATTCGAAAAAGAGGTGGACCAGCTTCAAGCTGAATCCAGTAACCTGGCCGAGAAGATATTGTCATCAATGACATCCAAACTAAAATCAGACAGTAAATCCTAAAACCTCAGTCTAATACTTTATGTCCCGAATCCATATACTCCCTGATATTCTGTGTAATAAAATCGCTGCTGGCGAAGTAGTTCAACGACCTGCCTCAGTTGTCAAGGAACTGGTTGAGAATGCCATCGATGCTGAGGCCACACGCATTGAAGTAACCATCAATAATGGTGGTCGCGACCTCATCCAGGTCATTGATGATGGGCTTGGCCTGGATAAAGAAGAACTTGGATTATCCCTGGAACGTCATGCAACTAGCAAAATTGCCGAAATTGACGATCTCTTTCGTATAAGAACCATGGGTTTTAGAGGAGAAGCACTTCCCAGCATTGCTTCTGTTTCCATGATGGAACTGGTCTCTAGAGCCCGAGAAAGTGATGGTGCATTTTCGCTGGATGTCCAGGCTGGAATAGCTGGTGACGTTCAACCCATTGCCTGGGAATCAGGTACACGGATTACGGTAAAGAATCTATTTTTCAATGTGCCAGCCCGTCTCAAATTTCTCAAGGCCAAACGAACTGAACTCAATCACATCATTGATCGCGTGAAGCCTTTGGCCCTTATATATCCCTCAATTGCCTTTAAGCTAGTTGCAGATAAAAAGGTCATCTTTGATCTGAGGGTAGGTTCCCCACAAGAACGTGTGGCAGCTGTATTCGGGAGTGAGTATGGCGACAAAATCATACCTGTCGATGAAAGCCGGGGGAATATCAAGGTCACTGGATTTATCGGTAACCTGGATTTGGTTCGTGTTGCCAGGGGTGAGCAATATCTTTCAATAAATAACCGTCCCATTTCGGATCGTTTGATTAACAATGCCGTCTATCAAGCTTACAAATCACTTATTCAACGTGGTGAATTCCCCTTTTACTGTTTGAACATTTCAGTCCCTCTCAATGAAGTTGATGTCAATGTCCATCCCACCAAAACAGAAGTAAAATTTAACGATGAGTGGCGGGTCTACCACGTTGTCAAAGAGACGGTAGAGAATGGCTTACGAGAAACATTGAGGGTGATGCCTGGTTTCCAAAATCGTCCACCAGTTGCACCGCTCTTCGCTCCCACAGATACGCATTCACCTCAAACCAGCTTTGTGGTTCCTCCAGGAGGGCAGTATCCTTCTGATACTCAACCACGTAGTCAGGAAGAGAGTGATATACTTCAAAAAGCCCGACAATTCAGTCAGGTTTTAGATAGAGACCCAGTTGAGATGAAACCTCAGCGGCAACATGGTGGTTTCATCTGGCAGGTTCACAATAAATATATTCTTAGTCAGATAAACAATGGAATTGCCATCATCGATCAACATGTGGCTCATGAGCGGATTCTGTATGAAGAAGCCCTCCGTGATATGGATGAGAATAAGGGCACTTCACAGCAACTCCTTTTTCCGGCAACTCAGGAATTTTCGGCAGATGATTACAATATCCTGGTTGACATTATTCCCTCCCTCAACACGCTGGGATTTCGGCTGAGAGAATTCGGACCACAAACGGTTCTGGTGGAAGCGGTTCCAACCGGTATGCGCGGAGGAAGCGAGGGCGCTATCCTGAAGGAGATCATTGATTACTACCGTGAAAATCGGGTCTTTGACTATTCTCCTTCAAAACGTCTGGCAGCTTCATACTCATGCAAAGCGGCCGTAAAAGCTGGTGATCCTCTTACAGAAGAGGAAATGCGTGTCTTGGTTGATCGACTATTCGCAACAGAGAATCCGTTCTATTGTCCCCACGGACGTCCCATCATCATCAATCTGAGTATTGATGAATTGGACAAACGTTTTGAAAGGCATTAAAATACGCCTGGTGTGAACCAGTATGGTAAATCTATTTTTGAAGTCTCCTTTTTCCGTCACACTGAGCTAGTGTCATCCCGAGCGGAGTTGAGGGACGAAGTGTAAGGATAATGTGAGCACCCCCAGACAATCATGAAACCCATCAAAATTCATAATCAAATTCTGGACGAGTCCCAAAGTGAATATCTCATTTTAGCTGGACCAACTGCTGTGGGTAAAACAGAGACGGTCTTGTCCCTGGCTGATGGACATGATATTGAGGTTATTAGTGGCGATTCTCGTCAGATATATAAGTTTATGAATATTGGTACTGCAACTCCTGAAGCTGAGCTGCTTGAGCGTTTGCCGCACCATCTATTGAACGAACTGACCCCTGATGTTGTCTGGAACGCGGCTGACTTCTATCAACGTGCTCGGCATATCATCAAAGAGGTGTTAGGGCGTGGTAGACTCCCCGTGGTAGTTGGCGGGGCTGGAATGTATCTGGATGCCCTCCGTTTTGGTCTTTTCGAGGAGCAGCATAAAGATTCCGCTATCAGACAGAAGTATCAGGACAAGGTGAATGCAGGAGAGGCCGAAGCTTTATGGAATCTATTAATGGAATTAGATCCTGACTATGCCAGGACCTTCCACTTTAATAATTTCAAAAAACTCATGCGTGCGTTTGAAATCTATGAATCCTCAGGCATGATTCCCTCGAAGGTCTTTTCGGACAGTACAGATGCCTTTGAGAAACAGGGCACTTTTGTGGTTCTTGATCGTGATCGAAAACTTTTGTACGAGCGTATTAATCAACGTGTGCTGATGATGCTGGATGATGGTCTCATTGAAGAATGTCAGACATTATTGGATAAGGGATATCAACCAGATCTGTACCCCATGAAGACGATTGGGTACAAAGAAGTTTACGCCTTTTTGAATGGTGAAATTGATGAAGCTCAAATGATTGATTCCATCCAGCAAAATACTCGCAATTTTGCAAAACGACAGCTGACCTGGTTTCGGAATCACCCCTTCGATTATTGGATCGACCTGGGCTCTTAGAGAAATCCCTAATTCCGGAGGCTGAGTCTCTCGAATCCTCAATCATGAATCTTGGAATCTGACATTTCGATGGGTCTTCGCTCCAAGAGCTACAACCCACAGGTAAACTCAATGTCCTTACTCCGGAAGTTGAGCTTGCCTGACCCGCCGAAGCGTTATCCTGAGCCTGTCGAAGGATGCGTAGGTTGGTCGAAACCGCTAAAATTAATCCTGAAACTTGACACTTCTAGAGCCTCTCGAGAGCCTCAGTGTCCGGCAGTTTGAGGAAATAAAAAAGCCTCGGGAGACCGAGACTTTTTTGATTCTTATTTGTGTCAGACTAACACTTCGAATAGCCACAGTTATGGCATAGGAGACAGCCACCTTCATGGGAAATAGTCAATCCACATTCAGGACAGGTTGCCATTGTTTTTGAAGTGGTCCCGTTTGAGGTTTCAACCATGTTGAAGTGTGCGCCATGCTCACCATCAGCGCTTTCATCTGATTCAGCCATTCCGAAGGTCTGTTCACTGTTAGCTCTGTTCTTATTGAAATCGGACATGTGTTGTTCGAGGGCTTTACCAATGGCATCAGGTGTAGAAAGAATCAGTTGACCATTCTCCCAGACAGGGTTAGGTCCACTGATACCCTTGAGCTGCTTGATAATCTCTTCAACATCCATACCACTTCTCAATGAAAGTGAGATCAGTCGGCTGATTGCCTCTGCCTGAGCAGCTGCATTTCCACCCGCTTTACCGATAGTCGTGAAAATTTCACACAAACCATCTTCATCATGATTGATGGTGATGTAGAGTGTGCCTTCGCCAGTACGTATCCGGTGTGTTACACCAAATGTATCTTTAGGACGCAGACGGGGACGCAGAGAAGGTGGATTCAAGGCCAGTTCTGGATCTAAAGCTGGTGCCACCTCAGTTGCTGCAGCATTCTTTTCATCCTTTTTGTCTGAAATCAGGATACCATCACGGCTACCCTCACGATAAACCGTTATGCCCTTGAGCCCGGCCTTGTAGGCGGCCTGATAAATATTGGCCACGGTCTGCACATCCACATCTTCTGGCAGATTCACAGTAGAACTAATTGAAGCATCGATATAGCGCTGGATGGTACCCTGCATCTTTACTCTGAAGTAGGGATCAATGTCGTGCGCTGTTACCACTGAGTCCGGTAGGTTCTCATCAGTGCCATACTTTTTCAGAATAGTGGGATGCACAACCTTGAACTCGTCAAACTCATCACCAAAACCGCTATTCTTTTTAACACGTCGTTTGTAGCTGACGTTAAAAATTGGTTCTACACCAGAACTCACCTGAGCAACGATGGCTCCTGATCCGGTGGGTGCAACCGTGAGGATGGTGGCATTTCTAATGCCGTGGGTTTTGATCTCGTCCTGAATGTCTTCAGGTAAATTTTTAATAAACTTGCTCTTTTTGTATCCATTCCACTGATAATTGGGGAAAGAACCTTTCTCCTTGGCCAACTCAATGGATGTTTTGTAGGCAGTTCCAGAAAGCATCTCCATGACTTCTTCAACAGCTTCCAGAGCTTCATCTGTATCATATTTGATACCACGGAGCATCAGCATATCTGCCAGACCCAGGATTCCCAGACCAACACGTCTGTCACCCAGGGCATTTTTTTTCTGATCTTCCAGAGCATGACGATCACCATTATAGTCAATCACATTATCCAGATAGCGTACACTGAGGCGAATGGTGTCATTGAATTCATCCCAGAGGAAGTCACCATCGGTATTTACAAAGCGAGCCAGGTTGATGGCACCCAAGTTACAAGCACCACCATCTGGGAGGGGTTGTTCGCCACATGGGTTGGTTGATACGAGTGGGCTGCAATATTCTGCATTGTGATAGTCTACCATGGTGTCCCAGAAAATGATTCCTGGTTCAGCACTGGCGTGGGCAGCATTGATAATTTTGTCCCAGAGGCCACGGGCACGAATGGTTTCGTATACCTTATCATTCCAGCGTAGTTCAAAATCTGTATCCAGTTCAACCGCTTCCATGAATTCATGGGTGAGCAGCACAGAAATATTTGAATATTTTACTTTGGAGAGATCCAATTTAACATCAACAAATTCGGCAATGTCTGGATGATCAACTCGGAGGGTCTGCATGTTGGCACCACGACGTCCGTGCTGTGCAATGGTATTGGTATTTTCGCTGAACAGGTTCATAAAGCCAACTGGACCACATGACTCGCCACCGGTTCCATCAATGGATGAGCCCTTTGGACGCAATACCGAGAGGTCATGTCCGCAACCTCCACCATATTTGTAGGTTTTGGCTTCTTGAATAATGGCATCATAGATGGCATTGATTGAGTCTTTTTTAATTCCTACGACATAACAGTTATTTAGAGTTGTCTTGATATCTTCCCGACCGGCACCATGCATGATACGTCCACCAGGTACAAAACGGAAATCATGGAGGATGGTATAAAACCGATCTTCCCAGACTTCAGGTTTATCCTCTAAGCCTGCCATTGCTTTCGCCAATCTATGCCATAAATCTTCGGGAGATTTTTCATCTGGAGCTAAATATTTATTCTGTAATACACTTTTTCCCAGTTCATCTAGACCGTAGTAGGTTTCAATATCGGATCCACTTCTAACGGTGTCGGGATTAACGATGGCTTCAATCTGCAGTTCCGCATTTTTCAGAGAGGATTTGCCGAGATCGTTTTCGTTCGACTCAAATGGGAATTGTATGGTTTCGGACATGTAGGTTTGCTCCTCAGCGATTTATCTTTACGTTAACGGCTTAACTCTCAAATCAAAAATAGCGGAAAAATGACGGCGAGAAGTTCTTTACCCAATTGTTTGTTGACTGGTTAGTATGGTGTCCTGCACGTGATTCGGGTCACAATTACCCAGCGTGACGAATATAGAGGGGAGACAAATTATGGCAAGAATCAATTTACATAAAACTACAAAATGTTGAGGTATTCATATCTCAAGCGCTACATCTTGTATCTGAGAGTGAGCCCTTGTGTATCAAAGATTTAGCGAATTTTTTTGAAATCATGGGGGTGAAAATAATTTAACGTTCTTCCAAATATTTGAGTTCAAAATGAGTGAGAGCTCTCAGGCGCCGTTATTTGCACTTCCCCTCGTAATTTGATGATAGGAATAGTCATATATATTCATGGCTAATTTGGGGTATCTGGTATTTGACTTGCGATGTCGTTGTAAATTCTTTTAATTTCGATCGCGATTTTCAAATGCGGGTGTCGCATAGTGGTAGTGCCTCAGCTTCCCAAGCTGATGGGGGGAGTTCGATTCTCCTCACCCGCTCATTTCTCCAGATTGAATATCCAATAATGAACAAGGAACATCGAATGTCGAAGTAAAAAACTTCTCCAATCTGCAATCGTTAATCGGTGTTCGATATTCATAGGGAATAAGGAATAGGGAATAGGAGCTGCCGCTTAGCAATGATTTCTATTATAACGAGTTCGATTCTCCTCACTTGCTCTCCTTGAATATCGAATGTCGAACAAGGAACACCGAATTTCGAACTGTAGTCATTTCTAAAATCAAAAACCGTTAATCGGTGTTCGACATTCTGTTCTGATAAACTTCTTCCTTCTTCCTTTTTCCTTGATGCCAATCACCCTATCTTTTAAGCTAACATAATTATGTGCTACTCATGAGGGATGCTATTATCAATGTGCTAGACTCTAAGAAGAAATCCAATCTTACCGAAGGTGAAGAGAATTATCATCGGGTCATTGATCTGGCTCGAGAGGGGATTGCCATCCACGTCGATGAAAAGATTGTTTTCGTCAATCGACGACTGGTAGAAATGTTGAAGTATGATGATCCTGTTGAGCTTATTGGCAAGTCTATTTCGGATCTGGTAAATCCTTTTCGACGAGATATTTCAAGGCAACTTGAAGCCACCATGATTGCAGATAGTGATAATCTGTTCTCCATTGAGGACGTCTATGAATGTAAAAATGGACAATTCCTTCCAGTTGAAGTATCCGCAATTCCTATTCGATATCAAGGTTCACTCGCCATTCAAATAACAGCCAGAGACATTTCTGAGAGTAAAAAAATTGAAGCAGAAATTTGGGAATACCAGGATATGCTTAAGCAATCCACCTCAGATCTAATTCTAGCTGAAGAGGCACAGCGGCGCCATCTTGCCATTGTCCTGCATGACCATCTTGGGCAAAGCCTGGCCATGGCAAAAATCAAAATGGCTGGTCTACTTAATTCAGTTCAAGATGAAACGCTTCTGGCAAAATTGAAGGCTATTGAGGCAGATATTCGCGAAGCGGTCAAACAAACCCGTTCTATTACCTATGAGTTGAGCCCCCCAATTTTGCATGAACTGGGTCTGATTGAAGCTCTGGAATGGCGCTTGGAGAAAATCAGATTAGAATCCGATATTGAAACCTCGTATAAGCATAATCTGGATAGTATCAAATTGCGGAATGAACAAGAGGTCATACTCTTTCGCTCAGTAGATGAAACATTAAAAAATGTTATCAAACATGCCGCTGCTACCCAGGTAGACATAACAGCAGAGGCGACTCGGTACTCATTCTCAGTGAGTATTCAGGATAATGGAAGGGGTTTTGATACTTCGATTCTCGCACCTGAGCGCCGGGTGAGGGATAGCTTCGGATTATTTAGTATTAAAGAAAGAATTGAATATCTTGGAGGTGTTTTGGATATTCAATCTAAAAAGGGGAATGGAACGATAGTAATTTTAAACATTCCGGTCTCACTGGAGGACATCTAATGGCTGTAAATATAATTTTAGCAGATGATCACACCCTATTCAGGGAAGGATTACTATCCATCCTCAATGATGAATTAGGCTTTATTGTAGTAGCCCAGGCTGAGAATGGCCGTGAAGTGGTTAAATTGGCCCGCAAATTGAGTGCTGATGTCATCGTGATGGATATCGCCATGCCTGAGTTGAATGGGATTGAAGCCACCCGACAGGTTCTGGATGAGAATCCACACACAAAAGTTATTGCGCTTTCCATGCATTCTGATAGACACTTTATAACTGGAATGCTCAAAGCCGGAGCAAAAGGCTATTTGTTAAAAGACTGTGCAGGTGATGAACTCATCCGCGCCATTAGGGAAGTCTTGCTCGATCGCTACTATATCAGTGAGGAAATTTCCACAAACGTTTTTGATGATTATGTAGTTAAACTGGTAGGCGAAGGAAACGAAAACCCTGAGTTAACTGGGCGGGAAAAGGAAGTGTTGCAGCTCATCGCAGAAGGAAAAGCGACTTCGGAAATTGCCGAGACCCTGTTTATCAGTGTCAAAACTGTTGAAGCGCACCGAGTCAAAATAAAAACGAAACTGAAATTAAATTCCATTCCTGAACTCACCAAATATGCTATTAGAGAAGGGTTAACCTCCTTAGAATAATCCATTGAAGTTGATGGATTACACTACCTCACAATATTTGGAAGCTCGTCCCTGTAAGATCTAAGACCTATTCAATTCAGATTCCACCGTCAAAACCGCTCATTTTTGAGCTAATTTGCATGCTCCGATGAAAGCCATTTGTAATTTTACATTAGCTAAGTAGATTTCCATGCTATGGGAATTCTAACCATCAAAAACCTCGTTTTTTACGGCTATCACGGAGTCCAGGATTTCGAAAAGGAGCTTGGTGGTCGTTTTGAAGTGGATATTAAAATTCGTTATCCATTCTCTCGCTGTTCCTCTGAAGACACCCTTCACAAAGCCGTTGATTATCAGCAGGTCTATGCTGTGGTCAAAAACATGGTGACAGGAAGGAAGTATCATCTTATCGAAACCCTGGCGAATCATATCGCCGAAGCCCTCGTCGATCAATTTGATGTAGATGAAATGACTGTGGTGGTTCGCAAGAAGAAAGTCCCCATCAATGCGGTTTTGGATTATGTCGAAGTGGAAGTAACTCGTATGGGTAAGCAGAAATGACGCAAGTTCTCATCAGCATTGGCTCAAATAAGCACAATCCCCAGCTTCAAATTGAAACCGCATTTTCCAGCTTAAATCAGCGTTTTGACGATGTCAGGATGAGTTCCCTTTATCTCACAGAACCAGTTGGAGGTATCACTCAGGATGCCTTCATTAATGCTGCGATCCGGTTGGATACACAGCTCAGTGCCCATGAACTGCTGCAATTTCTCATGGATTTGGAGCGTCAGGCTCATAGAAATCGAGCCCAGGAAATATCAAATGGTCCCAGAAGTCTTGACCTTGATATTATTCTTTTTGGAGATGAGATTTTGTCTGATTCTGACCTGGTAATACCACACCCACGCTTCAGAGATAGACGATTTGTGCTTGAGCCCATGCAGGAGATAGCTCCAGAGGGCATTGATCCAATCAGCCAAAAAAACATTTCCCAACTTCTAGATGAGTGCACTGACACGAATTGGGTAAAAGAAATGGAAGAGGTACTACTAACTCAATGAGAAACCTCTACCATATTGCCATTGAAGGTGTCATCGGAGTTGGTAAGACCAGTCTTGCAAAACGTCTGTCAAAACATCTGGATGCGCGTCTGGTCCTGGAAGAGTTTGAGGAAAATCCATTTCTCTCCTCTTTTTACGGTGACCGCAGACGTTACGCCTTTCAGACTCAGCTGTTTTTTCTGTTAAGTCGGTATCGTCAATTCCAGGATCTGAGACAGACCGAGTTGTTTTCAAAATTACTCATCACAGATTATATGTTTCAGAAGGATCGCCTTTTCGCCTATCTCAATCTGGATGAGAACGAGATGAGTCTCTACGACAAAATTGCCAGCATGATGGAAGAAACTATCACCCATCCCGACCTGGTCATCTATCTGCAAGCCGATACCGATCGTTTGCTATACAATATTCGCAAACGGGGTAGGGATTTTGAATCCAATATTAGCAGCGACTACATCGTGGCATTGAATCAGGTATATAATGAGTACTTTTTTCGTTATAAGGCTTCTCCGCTCCTCATAATAAATGCCACTGATATCGATTTTGTGAACGATGAAGATGACCTGTCTGACCTCCTGGAAACCATCCGCCAACCCATAGAAGGCACCAAATTTTACAACCCTATAAAAAGGTGATATCATGCGTTATCTGATCATATTCGCCCTGGCCTATTTTGTTTTTAAAACTGTTAAAAATATGTTGAGTCAAGTGAAAATCGTTGATAAAGATAGTGTGAATGTAAATGATCAAGTCAGTGAATCAACCACTCGATTAAAGGTCGATGAATCTGACATTGAGGATGCTGACTTTAAAGAATTGGAATAATCCCCGGTTTATTCACAGAAAACCCCCCTTAAGTAGTATTTGTTTTTAATGTTGAACATACTTGTCGTCCGGCCCAATTTATCTTATAATTCGGCCCGTGAGTAGTATGAGCAATAAACAAGTTTTCGATCATTTTCTGGCCATCCCTTCAGACCTTACTCAAATTGAAAGAGTTCAAGATTTTGCAAGCAAGGTCTTGAGCAGAACTGATTACCCCACTGAAACTCGGCAAGACATTATTTTAGCCCTTCAAGAAGGAGTT
The DNA here is from genome assembly GCA_013202495.1 of Fidelibacterota bacterium. Lineage (GTDB taxonomy): Bacteria > Fidelibacterota > UBA8477 > UBA8477 > JABMPR01 > JABMPR01. The sequence continues at coordinate 20,787 of JABMQQ010000242.1, forward strand.
AATAATGCCATTAAGCATGGGAATGGGAATGATTCAGACCATGATGTTTCCATTAAGATGACCCTGTACGATTCCCATCTAGAGTTGCGAATTCGTGACAAGGGGATGGGATTTGACAGAGATTGTTTGGAAGACCCCACCACTCCTGAACAGCGCATGCGCTGCCATGGTCGGGGGCTTCTTTTTATGGAAAATTACATGGATGAGATTTGTTTTGTGCGTGCTACAGGTTATCACGAACTCAAGATGATCCGCTATCGATGAAACACCCCTGGAAACTCCTAACACTCCTATCACTTAGTTTTGGTCTCATCTGGGCCCAGCCTGGTGAATCTGTGCGTTATAAAACCATGGGTTTTGATATGGAACTCCTCAGCTACGGGGGTAGTCTTGGTGGGTTTTATAGCTACCATACCAGTAAAGCTCTTAGCCTTGATCTTGAATTGGACTGGTCCCTGGTTGAGAGTAATGATACCTTCAATTATATTGATCCTTACGGTCGAGCCACATCACTCAACAACCGCAACCTGAGCTTTGTAAAACTGATGCCCGGGTTAACCTGGTTTCCTTTTATCGATACCATGCACCCTTCATTTCAGATTGGCAGCTTCATCTCAGCTGGACCAGTCTGGTCGTTGAATACTGATGATAACGAAGGTTTTATTGATAGATGGGGGAAAGTTGAGAGTGACTTTGCACCCATATTTCGTGGGGGAGTCCATATACGTATCTTGACTGGCCAAGGAGGTTCCTACACCTTTAGAGTAGGTTATGATTATGCATCTTTCGACAGGATCATTGACGAACGGCAGACATATCAGGGTCTCTTCCTACAAGCTGGAATGGAGTTTCTCAACCGGTGATCACCGGTGAACAAGTCTTTCTGCCGGCATTTAAAAGCGGGCAAAGTCACCTCAAAGTAGAAGGTACAGAATTTCACCATCTCGTACGCGTACGGCGATTTGCAGAAGGTGATGAGGTTTGGGTAGTCAATGGAGCAGGAACCGCTCTTCGAGCCACAATAGACTTCATCGAGGAGTCATCCCTGGACCTGAAGGTACTGGAAGAGCATGAGAACCGTGGCGAGCTCGGGATTAACCTGGTCCTGGCTGTTGCAAATTTAAAAGGGGATCATCTCAATCTTATCGTTGAAAAGGCTACTGAACTTGGTGTAAATGAGATCATCCCACTCCTTACGGACCACACTATTAAAAAAGGTGTCAATTCAAAACGTTTAGAGCGTATTGCAGTTTCAGCCATGAAGCAAAGCAGAAGATCTAGATGTCCGAGAATCCATGATCTGACACCCTTCTCAACTGCAGTTAAAAACCTATCAGATGCAATGCATTTATTTTGTTATGGGTCAGATTCCAGCGCTTCCATAGTGCCATCTATCAAGAAAATGAAAGCTTCAATCCCCCTTGTCATCTGGATTGGTCCAGAAGGAGATTGGTCAAAGGATGAAATTGATTTAGCATCCATTTC
>JABMQQ010000243.1 GCA_013202495.1 Fidelibacterota bacterium
CATATTGACACTGTAAGACGCCTGCTTCGTCGCCATGCCAAGAGCAATCTTGAGAATATGCTGGCCAAGATGCACGCCGCAGAATTGGCTCTGATCTTTCGTCACATCAGCCCAGAAGAGCGTAATGAAGCTTTTTTAACCATCTCTGATGTAGATCACGCAGCAGCGGTGATGTCTGAGATGGACGAGCACCTCATCGAGGAGCTGATAACAGAGATTCCCATCGAAAAAACCATGCTCCTTATGAAGGCCATGTCCCCAGATGATGAAGCCGATATACTGCAATTACTCCCAGAGGAACTAGCTGAAGACATCCTGAATCGTCTAAAATCCAGTGAGTCAGAAGAGATGGAAACGCTCATGGCGTATCCTGAGAATTCGGCCGGTGGATTGATGATTCCAGATGTTTTTGCTCTCCACGAAGATATTACCGTAGGGGAGGCCATTGCTTCAATTCAGAATCAGGATGAACAGGAGATGGTTTTCTATCTCTATGTGGTAGATGATCGTCAGCATCTCGTGGGCGTTATATCCTTACGTGATTTGATTACTTCTAAGCCAACGAAAAAGCTGAGCGAGATGATGATCACTCGGGTCCATTCAGTGAATCCATTGACGGATCAGGAAGAAGTAGCTCAGATCGTCTCGCGTTACAATATCCTGGCTGTTCCAGTGGTGGATGATGGGAACAAACTTATGGGTATCATTACTGTGGATGATGTCATCGATGTCATTCGTGAAGAAGCCACAGAAGACTTCCTGCAAATGGCTGGAGCCGGTCGTGACCGTGATATTCTGATGAAAAGTGCATTCTCAAATGCCAAGACACGTGTGCCATGGCTGTTTGCCAGTTGGATGGGTGGTATGCTGGTTGCCAGCATTATTACAACCTACGAGGAAACTCTGGGACAAGTGCTTGCTCTCATTGCATTTTTACCCATAATTATCGGTATGGCCGGTAACGTTGGAACTCAAACAGCTACGATTATAGTGCGTGGAATTGCCACAGGACGTGTTTCGACCACGAATGCCCTGAAGCTTGTGTTTAAAGAATTACAGGTGGGTTTTCTCCTGGGTGGACTTTATGGATTACTCCTGGGCGGCGCAGGTTATTTGCTAAGTTATATTGGCTATATGGATGTTGGTGTGATGACATCAGTTGAATTAGGTGTGACCGTCGGACTGGGCATCATTCTATCCATGGCAACGGCAGCCTTTGTGGGTGCTCTGGTTCCTGTTCTGCTTCATCGGATTAATCTGGATCCAGCCGTTGCAACAGGTCCCTTTGTTACAACCAGTGTTGATATCCTTGGTGTTGTCGTTTACTTCATCGTTGCCGGATTTTTTATACTCTAAAATCCATGCTCCTCTTTATAGGATTTCTGCTGATTCTCGGGGCTGTTCCCTATTTCACATTTGTGGTAGTCATGATCCTGGGTCTTCGGAAAGCAAGGCCAACTCCCCCGTCAAATAATTTACCCCGGGTTGCTGTCATTGTTGCTGCCCGTGATGAGGCACATAATCTTCCAGATCTCCTAGATGATCTCCTCGCTCAAAATTATGCTGGAGATAGTTCCTTCATTATCGCTGATGATCGCTCAATCGATGATACCTGGAGTATCATTCACAAGTATAGTAAAGCACATCCTCAATTTACTGCCGTTCGTATTGTAGAAGAGTCTTCAGAGATGACAGGCAAGAAAAATGCGCTCACCCAATGCATTAAAAACACGACAGCATCCCTACTCATTGAGACAGATGCGGACTGTCGTATGGGTCCTGATTGGTTAAGCTCCATAGTATCAGAGTTTGATGAGGACACAGGAATCGTCGTTGGTTTCTCCAGCGTCAGAAATAGATCTATTTTTGCCATTTATCAGGCTCTAGACTTTTTAGGAATCATGATGACCAACGCTGGCATGATGCAGTACGGTAAAGCCTGGAGTGGGTCAGGACAGAACCTGGCCTTTAAAAGGATTCATTTTACTGCCATTGGTGGATTTACTGGAGATCCAGACCAGAGCATTGGCGATGACTTTCACCTCGTTCAAAAGATCGGCAAGCTCAAGGGTGTTAAGGCAAAATTTTCCTGGAATCCCAGAAGCTTTGTAACGACTGCTCCAGCAGATTCCGTAGGTGCTTTTTATCGACAGAGAAAACGTTGGGCTTCTGATTCGCGAGGACTCCACCGCAAGGATCCTCTCTTCTTCTTGTTCCTTGCCTCAGCTTTTGTTTTAAATGTAGCCATTCTACTGCAAATATTGAGTCTGCAGGTATCTCCTTTGTTCCTTTTGATAGTTGGGATGAAATTTTGTACCGAAATCACCATTCTCGTGATTGGTCTTCAAAAAATGAATCGATTGGCTGATATAGGGGTGTTTCTGTTATGGTTCATGATCCAACCTTTCTACATCCCTGTCATGGGTATCTCAGGTCTTATTGGCAAGGTACCCTGGAAATGAAGGAAATCGAGCTTGTGGACACTTTCACGCGATTTCTCATGGCTATCCTGCTCATGACTGGTCTCAATACAGGAAGCCTGGCAGGGGATACAACAGTCATCCCCTATGAGGCTTCTTATATGGGTATTCCCCTGCTGAATATGACATTGACCTGGGAGGACCAGGATAGCACGGTTCAGATTACCTACAACAATCAGCTCAAACCCTTTATCGCCTACTTTCATCCCATCCACAATATTTACCGGGTTCATTTTAATAAAGAGAGCTATGAACCCCTGTCCTGGTCAAAAAAGGTCTCAGAGGGTTCCATGAATTTTCTATTGGAGGCAAATCGGTCAGCTGATGGTCTGAAAGTGAAGTATTCAAATGGGGAACTCAGATCCTTTCCAGAGGACGCGTTTACCGTATTTTCCGCAACGCATTTCCTGGCGTCCAAAGCTAATACTCCTGGCTTTTTCCCAAGAGATCTGAAAGTCTTTATTGATGGTGAAGTATGGAATGCCACGGCTACCCGTTATTCTGCAACTCAACCACATCCTGAAATAAAACTGGCACCTCAGCAGGTATTGATCCAGACCGATCTTCACTATGTAGCGGGTGACAGGGTTATGGATAAGAATGATATCCTCATGGATGTCATCGCCAACGAAGGAACACAGTTCATGCTCTGGGTGGAGCGAGATGGCAGTTATAGCAAGGCTCAATTTGGAAAATTCCCAAGGGCAGTGGTTTTAAAACGCCTAATGAAATAGCACCCCCGATCTGGAGAAAACAGACATCTTAGATAACAGCCTAAAAGTGAAAGATTGTCAATCTTTCGTGATCTCAAATATTTTGACTTCACAACAGGTCAGGTTATCTTGCAGTTCTAAAATGGAATCATACTTAGGAGCTACGAATGTTAAATAGATTATTAATTATTATCTCATTATTGGTGACAGGGAATCTTTTGGCCTCAACCACGTTGACTGCCATCGAGGAGGCTTTTGAACGCGGTGAGTTGACTCAGGATGAGAGAATTTTGAATAAAGTTTATGCCATGCTGCAACCAGAGCTCCTTGATACTCGCTTCCAGGAAATTGAGATTGGAGCAATAAAATGTGGAACCCCCATTTTAATTGAGTATGAAGCTTTGCAACCTGAGCTGGCCCAAACCACCATTGATATTATTGAGGCATTACTTCTGCCCAGCGTGGATGGTTTACGAGAAATCTTTATCAGTCCCGGAGGACATTTTTCTTTCAATTACGCCACCACAGGAACAAACGCAGTTCCAGCAACAGATTCAGATGTCAGTGGTGTCCCCGATTTTGTTGAATGGGCAGCCACATATCTGGATTATACCTGGGCTCAAGAAGTCGATAGTGCTGGATTTGCTGGACCAAATCATGTTGGGGGTGATGGCTTCTATAATGTCTCCTTCGAAAATATGGGCCCCTACGGATATTGTACCACCAGCTCTGTTGACGGTTCAGAACTTACACGCCTGGTTTTGCACAATTCATATATAGGTTTTGGTGCCAATCAGGATCCTGAGGGTAATGTCAAAGGTGCCATGAAGGTTACCTGTGCCCACGAATTCAAGCATGCAAGTCAGCGCTCGGAGTCCAGTTGGTCAGAAGGTGGCTGGGTGGAACTGGATGCAACCTGGGCCGAAGAGTTTGTCTACGATTATGTCAATGACTCCATGCTCAATTTCATGGGTTCTGGCGATCCTTACTCACACCCACATTGGGGTCTTGATCATGGCGGTACAGGTTCCTATGAAGATTATGCCTGGGAGGATTTTATGCATCAGAGGTTTGATGCCAATTCGTATACCCAGGCACCTATACTGGAATATTTCTGGAACTGGCGTCAGACCCACACAACCCAGAATGTTATGGAAAGTTATGGACAGGCATTAACCCAATACGGCAGCTCACTCCAAGAGGCTTTTGGTGAATATGTTGTCTGGAATTTTTTCACTGGATCTCGTGCAGTAATGGCCGATGGGAATAGTCAATTTGGCTATGATGAGGCTGGAATTAATGGGTATCCAACAGCCACCCTTGCTTTTACACACAATAGCTATCCAATAACCTCTAGTGTGGCAGGGATCGAAAATTTGGGATCAAAAATGATCCGCTTAAATACCTCTAATCAACTTGGCCTGGAGATTGATTTTGACGGTCAGGATGGTGTGCAGATGTCTGCAATGTGGGCAATCCGTCAGGATGATAACACGGTTGATTGGGGCTCCATCGATTTGGATGGCAGTAACAATGGCTCAATCGTATTGGATGTCAGGGATGCCACCATGGCTGCCTTGATTCCTGTCGTCACTCAAATAACAGGGAATACTTACGGAGCCAGTTATACAATTGAACGAAATTCACTGGCTGAATGTGATCCAGGTGATATCAATGATGATAGTAATCTTGATGTATCTGATCTGGTCCGTCTCGTAGCCATTATTCTCGGAAACGGTCTTCCACCCAACGATGTGGAGCTATGTGCCACTGATGTAAATGAAGATGGTCAATCGAATATTCAGGATGTGATTACTCTGGTAGACAATATCATCCAATAGAATAACTGAACGACTATGACGAGGTCATTATGAAAGAGAAGGCAAATATTTCCTATCCATTATTTGATAGCTTTAAAGACAAATTGAAACCAAAAAGAAGCCAGGCTCAAATGGCGCTTTCTCAAGTCAATGTGTTCAGTCGCTTATCATGGCAGGAAATAAAAATTGTCGAGAATGCAGTGCATATTCGTAATTATGCCCCAGGGGAACCTGTTTTTAAGCAGGGCGATCCCGGAAGTGGTATGTATGTCATCATCGAAGGTTGTGTTGGTATCTTTTTGGATATCCCACAGCAAACTCCTAAACAACTTTCAAAACTGGGTGATGGCGATTTCTTTGGTGAGATAGCCCTGCTCGATGAGTCTCCCAGAACTGCTGCTGCAACAGCTATTGAGAACAGCACAATTATTGGATTTTACCGACCTGATCTCATGGATATTCTAAAGACAAAACCAGCCCTGGGTGGTAAGATACTATTGGCCCTCTCTGAAGTTTTGGCTGTTCGATTACGAAGTACCAACGGCGAGTTGGTCAAAGTGTCCCGGAAACTGGAAGCCTTTTTAGAATCTGGGGCAAATGAGTAACACCGATTCCATCACCATCGCACCCCAGTCAGTGCGATTATTTTTTCAGAGTCTCTTTAAAACTCTGGTTTACTTTATTCTACTTGTTTTGCTTTTGGCAGGTGCTTACAAGGCTTTCCCTCTGGTTGTTGATGCTTTATTTCTCATTGTCATCGCAGCTATACTTACAGCCGTATTCAACCCCGTTGTGGATCGGCTGGAATCTTCTGGATTAAGGCGTCTCTATGGCACCCTGCTGATGTTTGGTGGAATATTTGGTATGGTAGCGCTGGGCGTAATTAAGGGCATTCCTACCTTACTCAATGAAGTCGGTCGTATCAAAGATATTATCCAGGAAAACTCAGCAACTGAATCCCTCAATTCTATGATGGGAGATATAAACTCCAGGATTGCCGAATATATACCGGGCTTTCAATTGGATTTAGATCTCATCTCCAGCCTTTCAGCCCAATTCTTTAGCCAACTTGGTTCAGTCCTCGCTGGAGCCCTGGACACCCTGGCTACCATCATTTTCATCCTGATTATTACCATGTTTTTTCTCGTTGATGGGAAGCGCATGACCAAGCAGCTGATAGGGATGGTACCCAATCGATATTTTGAAATGTCATTGAATATTACTTACAAAACAAAACAGCAGTTGACCAATTTTCTACGTGGCCAATTGTTGGCTGCATTAGGTGTAGGTATACAGTCCTTCATTGGCCTCAGCTTGTTGAACTGGATTTTTGACACCAATATTTCCGGGGTTCTACTCATTAGTACCATTGCTGGTATGGCCAACATGATTCCCTTTGTGGGACCATTTATGGGTATGGTGCCGGCTATTATTGTGAGTTTATTTAATAACCTTGGTGATCCAATAGCTGCCTCACATTTCTACTATATACTGCATATCATTGGGATGTTTCTCATCGTTCAAATGATTGACAACAATATCATCTCACCCATCGTGGTGTCAGGATCTATGGAAATGCATCCACTCACAGTAATTTTACTTATCCTGGTTGGCTCACAAATTGGGGTGTTAGGGATGTTTCTAGCGGTTCCTGCCTGGGGTATTTCAAAAGTTGTTATTCAAGAAGTGTATCAGGGGTTAAAAGGTCACCATCTGATCTAGCTATTTCTTCTGTTTGTTCTGATATTCTATTTTCTCAATACTTCCATCTTTTAAATACAACCAGATTTCAACAGATTCAGATTTTGGATAGACGTATAGCTCGTATTCACCCTCTTTGAACTTCCGTTCGGGGGGACCTATGTAGCGGACGATGAGTGAACCCTTCATACCCAGCTTAGGAATAAAATTTTCGGGATTCAGATTTTCAACATCATTCATCAGGTTATCCAGAGCCATGCGCTTCATGGGGGCGATCTTCTGCTCATCTGCATATTGAATAGCCCGTTCCAAATCCTTTAAATGTTCATCTACAATATCAGAAAGCACAGGATTCAGATTCTTGGCGTCCTTCATGGACTCATATACCATTTGACGGTCTTCTTTCAGGATGCCTTCATTGGCGTCATCAAGACGCCCATCTCCGACCTTCTGTCGAAGCTCAGCTGTTACCATTCTATAGCGATCAGTGAGCCCATCAGCCTGTTTAAGCCAATATAGGCTTCGACCATAGACACCAGACTGATATAAAACAGTAGCTCGAATGATGTATGACCGAGCGAGGAGAACCTTGGCAATGGAGTAGGAGGAGGGGTCACTTTTTAGTGCAAGCAGAATGAGATCTTCAGCCAGTTCGTAATCCAGCATCTTCAAGGCCTCAGACACACCTTCCAATGCACGATCTGCAATTTCCACTTCCATGTTTTGGACTGCTCTATCAACAGCTTTACTGGGTGGAGTTTCACCTTGTTGAAGGAGCGCATGGGCATCTCCAATTTTTCCCTGTGATAGAATGGTGCGGACATCACGGTAGTACCTGGTCACCAGTGAATCTTCCACCAGCTGCTTTTGTATGAGAACCGCTTCTCTGTTGTGATGATTTGGCGTGAACTGTAAGAGTTCCTGCATGGTTTCGAGGGAGCTGGTAAAGTGCTTGTCCTTAAATGCTTCGAAGGCTTTCATTGCAGCATTTGGGTATCCGCCGAATATCAGACCAATATGCAGCGAAACTATAGGTTGACTCAGATCGATATATTTAATAGGGATAAGCTCACCTGGATTCACTGCGGAAAGATTTGATGCACTCATGTCAATCTCAAAGGCTTGATGGATGAAATCCAGATTGATCCCGAATGATACCCTTGAGCTCCCGTCTCCTTTGATGGTATAACCTGCCCCTGAGCCAATATGCCAGGTGAAACCGCTGGCATCGATTAATCTGTCCAAAACCTCATTTTCGTACAAGGTCATTGTGGCAAATCCCGTTCCACCGCGAATTCTCGTGTAAAATTTTGGTCCAAATGGATAGATGATTTCGTGATCCAGATAGATGTCAAAAACTCTGGGAGAAAAGGTCAAATTATTAAAAGTGGTACTACCATCAGTTAAACTGCGAGCCCACCCTGAGGGAAGTGTTGTAGGAGTTGTCATTTTCCAGAAACGTACACCAACACCACTAAATACATCAATATTGGCTTGGCGAATGAAGTGGAATGGCCAGTTGTATTTAAAGATTTGAAGATCATAGTTTTGGCTAATGGAAGATGCGAAGGGGATACTCAATTCGGTTCCAACAGAATCATAGTGAATGGAGACACCTGTTTTATAGGTGAGGAGGCCGGCTCCAGCACTCAAGTTGAACAATCCCAATTTGTAGGGGTCACGGAAGGGCGTATAAGCCCCAAAGAACATCTCGCCAAACTCTAAGGTCACATTCAAATCAGGTGTATTGAGTGAAAGTGACTGAATTGGTGAAATTGCTCCGGCTCCACCACCTGGTAATTTTAAGCTTTCTCCTTGTTCAGCCAGATTGAAACCTTCCAATGTGTAGCCCAGATCAACACCTATTCGAAATCGTTTTCCCAGACGCCCAAAGAGGGTGGTCTTCCAGCCAATGCCAAAACTGGCGTGGTAACCGTTTGATTCCAGAACACGAATACCATTAGAGTTTTTGTATAAACTCAGGTGAGAAAGACCCAATCCAATCTGTGCATGGAGACTGCCTCTCCGGCTATAACCGTAGACAAAATTATTACCCAATGAAAATCCACGAATCAGCATATTCATGGCGAAGCCAGACATATCTGTACCATTAACTTTCAGAGCTGATGGATATCCTGGAGGAAGGTTGATGGTGCCAATCTGATTGCGAATGGTATAATGCAAGCTGGAGTAGGCATCAAATTTTGATGCTGGCTGGAAATGATCCCACCAACGATAGCGTAATATTTCTAAATCCACAGAAGCGAGGACACCCCGCAGCGTATCTGCGATAGTCCAGCCACCGGGTACGGAAGTGACTTCCATGTTCTGAGTAGGTTTAATTGAGTAGTATGATAAGCCTGTTTTGATGCCAGGGAAGGGTAGCAAATGGGGAGAAACAATGGGAATTTCTTGAGCAGAGACCAGTATAGAGACTATAAGCCCCGCTTGTGTAATCCTCCTGAGTAAATCACGAATCATGTCCATGAAATTAGCTTTGATGAACAAATAAAAAAGCCGAATCCTTGGATTCGGCTTTCATTGGATAAGAACCAATTATTTTTTTGCAGGGGCTACTGTCACTTCGCGTGTATAAATATAATCCCCGGTTTTTTTCTTGTTCCCGTTGCCAGCATTAAAGGCAAAATAAAAGGATGAACTTGAAGCTATCTCATCCGGTGCCTGCCATTGGAAGGTCCAGGTCTGTGATTCTCCTTTTTTCGCTCTTTTAATGCCCTTCTCAACGTGAGAAATATAGCGACGGGAAGTGCGTGATTTGGTCTTTGTGTCTGCGATGAGCTGGGTGGGTTGGTGCTTTAATGAGACCAAAGTCCCATGTGCGTTTCCATCATCATCAGCCACGGTAGCAATAAACCCAAAGGTTTTAGCGCCCTTCTGTTGCAAACTGAGTGTGATATCATAGATCTCATTGGGTTCATAAACCTTGGGGAGCCCTTTAATTGAAATTTCAGCCTTTCCAGAGTTTAAATCGTTTCCAGCATGACATTTACTGGTATGGCAGGTTCTGTCCCCGGGAGCACCAGAAGTCATAGGAGGAGCCCCTTTTTTCTTAGCACTTAATGAGACAGTAAGGAGCAGGGACAAAGCAAATATTAATACATGACGCATAGTTGAATCCTTTCGTTGAAATTGAAATATTGCTGGAAAAATAAGGTGTGCTGGTGGAGATGAAACAAAAAACCCTGCGCTTCCAGGGGTTTTAATTAAGATCAAGGGGAGTGTTTAGTCCTCACTTCATTTAGAACTTGGTAATGCCTGCTGTATATTTTAGAAATAAAAAAACCCCGCGTTTCCAGGGGTTTTTGATAGATCAGTGGACCGATTGAGTCTTCACTCATGTAGGTCTTTGATCATTTATGCCTTAATTTAGAAATAAAAAAACCCCGCGTTTTGCGGGGTTTTAAAACATCAATGGAAGTGAGAATTATTTGAGACTTTTCTCAATTTTATCCATGGTTTTGAACTTCTCCGACTTGTCACCATAGTTGCGGTAATAAATCATTCTCAATTCATGAACAACATCCAGATTATCAGGTGTGAGTTCGTAGGCCAGTACAAGATACTTCTCAGCATCTTTATAGTTTTCCATACGAGCAAATGCGAGACCGGCATTGAATAATGCGTCGGCTTCTGTAGGTGAGATTTCAGTAACTTTTATGAACTCAAATGCAGCGTCTTGCCATTTTTTCTGCTGGAAATAAAGGACACCAAGGTTGTAATGGAGGTCAGTACTATTTGGATCCATTTCAATGGCGTCAATGTAAGCAGCGGCAGCAGTTTCCTTTTCACCCTGGGCATCATAAACAAATGCGATTTGCTTGATGGCATTCAGGTTTGTAGGATCTACCTCAAGAGCGCGTTTCATGTAAACGAGAGCATCATCATAACTTTTTTCACGGAAATAGACCAGACCCAGGTTAACCAGAGAAGTTATGTCTTTGGGATTCTTCTCCACTGAAAGAACCATATACTCTTTGCCCTTTTCAAACTCTTCCTTAAAGAGATAGACTTGAGCAAGCGTACTGTATGCTTCAGGTTTTCCAGGGTTTAATGAGATACAATCCAGAAAGGCTTTTACTGTAGTAGTATAAAGTTCAGCCTCATCTTTGGCCTCACCTTTGATGAGGGCATTGTAGCCTTTGGCACCAAAGTTAAAATTGTCAACCCAGTATTTTTCACGGGCAAGTTTGATCTTATCTGCAAATTTGGCATCAATTGAGGCTGACTTGGTCAAGAACTCTGAAACTTTGTCCCAACTTTTTGTGCGGGAGTATATCTCCGTTGCAAGTAGGAACGAGGGTTCTGAATTCATTGGCTCCTTGTCAGTTGCAGCCAGCAGCATTTCTTCTGCTTTTTCATAGTTTTTTTGTTGCAGGTAAACTTTAGCTGAGGTCATATCTGTGGAATCACATCCCAGAATAGTCAACAGCAAGAGCCCCACAACCCAGATCATTAGGTTTCTCGATTGTTTCATTGAATCTCCTTGTATAGATAAAGTGCTTATTTTGGATGCCGGTTTCATGCAGGCGCAAATATATTCGTCCGTCCCATCGAAGGCAACCATTTCAAAAGACCTAATTTGCTAATTTGATATATATCCGCCCCATTTAAAAGCAGTTGGATTTTGCTACCCTCTGAGAGATATTTATCCCTCGATATTAAGGAGCCAGCACGTACTATAATTATTATCATGCACGAGTCGAGGGTCTGATCCATGTCTCATAGCGAAGGAAAAGCAACCTGCTTTGCTATTTTGACAGATATTCATGGAAATATTCATGCCCTGGATGAGGCAGTCCGTCTCATTGAGCAGCACTCTGACGTTGATAGAATTATTTGTCTGGGTGATAATTTTTCACTTGGCTCCGCTCCTACAGAAGTACTCAAAAAACTCCAATCTCTACCAGACCCTATCTTTATTCGTGGTAATCATGATCGCTATCTCGTAGAACGAATCTGGGAATACGATCGACCTACCATTGAAGGAATGGATCCAGATGATCCGGTTTGTATTGACATTGTAGCGAATGAAAAATGGACTGCTGAACAGCTGGGATCAGAAGGCAAAGATTTTATTAGCAATATGAAATTGTCCCACTTGGTGAACATAAATGGGGTGTATGCAGAATTCACACATGCCTGGTTTGGTCGTGATGATTTGCCACCCAGCCTGGATGAGGCAAAGAAGTGGCGTGATCACGAGCAACTCAAACACGTCGAGGCAAAGACCTTCGTGTTTACCCATGGGCACACTCATATCCCTCGTCATGATCTCTTCGGCAACTTGAGAGTGTTTTGTCCAGGCTCAACAGGCTTGCCTTTTGATGAGGACAAACGTGGTGTTGTGGCATTTCTAAAGCTGGAAAACGGAGCCGCTCATTGGGAAGTCAAACGCTTCGATTATGACTTTGAGGCTGCCCTTGAGCATATGAAGCAGGTGCGACCACCCTTTTACAAGAATCTTCACTCAACATTGAAGTATGCCAGTATCAGAAACGATCTGGTAGAAAATTAATCTAACTAAATCAGGATTTATTGCACATCAGGATTTAAGATTTCCTGAATGATTTGTTGTTTCTCAAGATAGAGAGCAGCAGTTTCCAGATTATTCCGCTTTTTTGCCCCTGCAGCCACCACCCCGCACTTAAACTCAAGCTCTATCAACAAGGTTTTCTTCCATGCTGGATCGATATCGCTATCCATATGTTTTTCCATTGAAGCAATCCTGAATCTGTCCATACCCCAATATTTACGACTTAACTGGTCCTCGTGACCTCCATAGCGTGTCACCAATTTTTCATCCAGGAGTCCTATCTCAAAATGGGGAGCAATTCGAAGCCAGAGATCATAGTCTTCACATGCAGGAAGGTTGATATCAAATAATCCCACCTTTTCAAAAATGCTTTGATGAATGATCACGGCGCTGGGACTCACCATACAAAGTGGAAGGCAGGCCTCGAATATCCAACCGCCTCGCTTGGCATGCTTATCCATGGGGTTGACCCTCACACCATTCCGAATCCAAACTTCATCACATTGACTGATCATCTCGTCGAGATGAGCCTCATGATATTCTTTCTGCTTTTCCAGTTTACGCGGATCCCATTGATCGTCAGAGTCCAGAAAGGCAATCCACTCACCCCTGGCAATCTGAATACCCACATTTCTGGAGAATGAAACACCCCGATTACTGCTATTGGTGATGATGCTTATCTTGTCCGAATATTTTTCCAGAATACCTGCAGTGTTGTCCGTTGAGGCATCATCTATCACAATGATTTCTTGCGCTTGAAAAGTCTGGTCGAAAACTGATTGAAGTGCCCGCTCAAGAGTCGTCTCTCTGTTGTAGGTGGGTATGATGACGGTGATGTTCATGAGCTTTATGGTAATCGTGTCAGGATATTTTTTAGAAGGAACTTCTGCAGTGTCTGAGTGGCCTGGAAATAATTCTGTTTGAAATCTTCTGGAGTGGAAGCGCCTGCACGATCCGAGATACATCGTATGGCCAGCAGGGGGAGCTCCCTTGCTCGACAAAATCTGGCCACAGAATAAGACTCCATATCCACTGCTTCTGCACCTCCAGCTCTAGTTGATTCTCTTGTAGTTTCATCTGTAATGGCCTTGAGGCTGGAATAGAATGCTACTTTCGGAATACTCATATCTCCAAACATCTCAGGAGGAGCTATTTCAAGATCAGGCTTACCAGCACAGGAAAATGTTGTACCCTGGATGATTTGCAAGAGGGGAATATCTTCTGACAAAGATCCACTAACACCAAAATGAATGATTAAATCAAATTTGTCTGGATCCACATGAGTAAGCATGGCCATTTTGCAGAGGTCTAAACCTAGCCCCGTTCTAAGTAGATGAAGATTCTTTTCTAATAGAATCAGCTCTTGACCACTCCCTCGAGTCAGAGTCTTTGCCTGGGGGTAGTACTGCCTGATGGTTCCAGCTTCTGATTTCAAAGCGTGGGCTAATAAAATCTGCATGCCGAAATCTAGTTCCAGTCCCTTGAATCCATGTATTAATTCATATCTATAATGTAAATTTATTGGAAAGCGTGTATAGGTAGGGTAAAGGCGTGAATGAGCAGATTCATTAAAATCGATTGAAAATTGTGGCAAATCGTATGGAAAAGGGTTTAATTCCGCGCATGGCAATACGTCACTCTGACCTGAGACACGATTCAACTTTTACCCTACTATTATATATTTTGATTTGAAAGGATGATTTAATCATGATTAAACACGTTTACACATTTGGAGGTGGAAAAGCCGAAGGAGATGCTTCATACAGAAATCTTCTGGGAGGCAAGGGAGCCAACCTGGCTGAAATGAGTGGCCTGGGCATTCCTGTTCCCGCTGGATTCACCATCACCACAGAAGTTTGTACGGAGTACAATCAAGTTGGTCGCGACCAGACTGTTGAACTTATTAAGACTGAAGTCGAAGCTGCCGTAAAAGAAGTTGAAGCGGTCATGGGTGCAAAATTTTGTGACGAAGAGAACCCACTACTTCTATCAGTTCGCTCTGGGTCCCGTGTTTCCATGCCCGGCATGATGGATACGGTTCTGAACCTGGGGCTCAATGACACTGCTGTTGAAGCATTGGCTAAAAAATCAGGCAACGAGCGTTTTGCCTGGGATTCATACCGTCGATTCGTACAGATGTATGGTGATGTTGTTCTGGGTATGAAACCAGAATCCAAAGAAGATATCGATCCCTTTGAAGAGATTATGGAAGAACTGAAAGAGGCCAGGGGATACGAACTTGATACAGAATTCAATGTTGAAGATTTAAAAGCACTGGTATCACAATTTAAAGCTGCCGTTACTAAAAAGACGGGTCACAGTTTTCCTGACAATCCCTGGGATCAGTTATGGGGATCAGTTATGGCAGTATTTGATTCATGGGAAACCCCCCGTGCTGTCTACTACCGCATGCTGAACAAAATTCCTGGTGACTGGGGTACCGCTGTCAACGTCCAGGCCATGGTTTTTGGAAATATGGGTGACAATTCTGGTACTGGAGTAGCGTTTACTCGTGACGCTGGAACAGGCGAGGACCAGTTTAATGGTGAATACCTTATCAACGCCCAGGGTGAAGATGTGGTGGCTGGTACACGGACTCCACAACAGATCACCAAAATTGGATCCGAACGTTGGGCTGTTCTGGCAGGCGTCTCTGAAGCAGAGCGTGTAAAAGACTATCCTTCACTTGAAGAACTCATGCCTGAGATCTATACAGAGCTACACGATATTGAGCAAAGACTGGAAGACCATTACAAAGATATGCAGGACATTGAGTTTACCATGCAGGACGGTAAATTGTGGATGCTCCAGACCCGTAGTGGAAAAAGAACAGGTTTTGCCATGGTAAGAATCGCCATGGAACAGCTAGCTGCTGGTGAGATCGATGAGAAAGAAGCTCTCATGCGCGTCGAGCCCAACAAATTGGATGAACTTCTTCACCCAGTGTTTGATAAAGAAGCCATGGCTACAGCACGTGTTCTAACCAAAGGTTTGCCTGCATCACCTGGTGCTGCCACTGGACAGCTCGTCTTTCATGCCGACGAAGCCAATAAATATGAAAATTCCATTTTGGCTAGGATTGAGACTTCCCCTGAAGATCTAGAGGGTATGAATATTGCCAATGGTATCCTCACCGCCCGTGGTGGTATGACTTCTCACGCAGCAGTTGTTGCTCGCGGAATGGGAAAATGTTGTGTCTCTGGCGCTGGTGCAATAAAAATTGACTATAAAGCTAGAATCTTGACCGTAGATGGTAGTGTGTTTAATGAAGGAGATTGGGTTTCTCTGAATGGATCCACAGGTGAAATATTTGAAGGCAAGATCAAAACCATCGATCCTGAAGTAAGTGGTGCTTTTGGAAAACTCATGGAGCTTACCAATAAATTTACCAGAATGTATGTTCGCACCAATGCTGATACACCTCGTGAGAGCAAGATTGCCAGAGAATTTGGCGCCAAGGGTATCGGTCTCTGTCGTACTGAGCACATGTTCTTCGAAGGTGACAAGATTGTTGCCATGCGTGAAATGATTCTTGCTGAGGACCAGGCCGGTCGCGAAGCTGCTCTGGAAAGACTTCTGCCAATTCAGCAGAAAGATTTTGAAGGTATCTTTGAGGCCATGCAGGATCTCCCTGTGACAGTTCGTCTTCTGGATCCACCATTACATGAGTTTGTTCCCCACGACGAAAAAGGTCAGCAGGAAATGGCTGATGTCATGGGCGTTGAGCTGAAGGTCATTTCAGAGAAAGTTGACGACCTCGCTGAGTTCAATCCCATGCTTGGACATCGTGGTTGTCGTTTAGGCAACACATACCCTGAGATCACCGTGATGCAGACCAAAGCCATCATGGGCGCAGCACTTGCCCTCAAAGCCAGGGGAATTGTTGCCAAACCAGAGATTATGATTCCGCTTACTGGAACCTTGGCTGAAATGGAACTTCAGGAAAAGATCGTTCGTGATACAATCAAGGACTTGTTTGCAGAGGTTGGAGATTCAGTAGATCATCTTGTTGGAACCATGATCGAGATTCCTCGTGCGGCATTGATTGCTGACAAAATTGCTACCAGTGCAGAATTCTTCTCATTTGGTACCAATGATCTGACTCAGATGACTTTCGGTTACTCCCGAGATGATGCTGGTAAATTCTTGCCTGTTTATCTGGAAAAGGGTCTCTTGAAGAATGATCCTTTCGAAGTGCTTGATCAGGAAGGTGTTGGCCAACTGGTCGAAATGGCCTGTAGATTGGGAAAAGAGACTCGACCTGATATCAAACTGGGTATCTGTGGAGAACATGGTGGTGAGCCAAGTTCAGTTGAATTTTGCCACAGAGCGGGACTTGAATACGTGAGTTGTTCACCTTTCCGCGTGCCTATCGCAAGACTGGCTGCAGCACAGGCGGCGGCTCGCGAACTATAAGAGTTCAATAGCACTATATTATCAAACTGCCCTCTCAGTTTTTCTGAGGGGGCTTTTTTTGGGCCTGCAAGTATCCGAACTGGTTGAACCATTATTTTAGATTCGCTCAAGACACTATGTGACAAGGGATTTAGGCTGATTCATAGTTTGATATATGGCAATCGGGATTACTTTAGAAGATTGAGTAAATATTAGCTGTACATTTCCTCGGAGTGGACTTAAAATAATTGCCTGATCGAGTTTCATCATAATTGAACACATGATTGAAGCTCAAAATAGTTTTAGAAGATCAATGCTTTTGTTGCTGACAATTAGGTAAATAAAGTAGACTATGAATGACTTCTCAATAGAGCTGGTAGCAAATTGAAACGGATTAAAAAGCCCAGCCTGAACTCGCTGAAAAAATGGAAAATATTTGAGCATATTCCAGTAAATGAGCTCAAACATATTCACTCAAAAATTGAGTTTTGTCACTACGACCATGAAGAATCCATTATTCATGAAAATTCCATTGGTGATCACATTTTTGTTTTGGCTTCTGGTAAGGTGAGAATTGAGAAACAAGTCGGAGAAAATCAATCTGAAGTCCTGGGATTCTACGATGAAGTTGGTGGTCTTTTTGGAGAAATGGCCCTCCTGGAGGACAAGCCGCGCAGCGCAGGCATGATTGCAGATAGCGATTGTGAAGTTTTGGCCGTCTCAAAGGAAGATTTCCTTGAGCTTGTGCATTCAGTACCTCTTTTCACTCTCTCTGTCGCCAAAAATATTTCTCAGTTTCTGAGAGAAACTGATGAACGGCTCATCAATAAATTAAGAAAAGAAAATGATGAGCTCCGTCATATGAATTACCGTCTGCAGGAAACGCAGGAAGAGCTCATAGGCAAAGAGCGACTATCACTGATTGGACGCATGGCCTCAACCATTTTGCATGACATGAAAAATCCCATGTCAACCATTGGTGGCTACGCCCAGTTGATTAAGATGAAAAAGCATAGCGGTGAACAACTCGCGAAATACGCCGATATCATTGCCAAGCAGGTCATCCAGTTTACGACCATGACCCAGGATCTCCTCTCCTTTGCCCAGGGTGGCGAGCAGATGCGCCTGAGGTCGGTACAAATGGCCGGTTATCTCCAGGAATGTTGCGACTCTCTCATCTTAAAATTTGAAGAACGCGGCATCTCCTTTGTCAGAGACCTGCAATTTGATGGAGAAGTTCGAATAGACAATGGTCGCTTTTTCCGGGTCATGGAAAACATTGCCAACAACGCCCTTGATGTACTTGATACAGATGGCACCTTTATAGTTCACAGTATGGAAGTAGAAACAGGTATTCGCATCATTCTGGAAGATGATGGTTTTGGGATGTCTGATGAAGTCAGGGAAAACGCCTTTAAAGAATTCTATACCCACGGAAAACGTAAGGGGACAGGACTGGGATTAGCCATTGTTAAGCGCATTATTGATGAACATGATGGACTAATTAATATTGAGACTGAAGACGGTGTCGGCACCAAATTTATTATTGATCTTCCCGCAATAGGATACAATCTCTTACCAAAAACTAAACATCAAATTCCCATACCATTTGAGGGCAACTAAATAAAAAAGTTTTGCCTATGCGCATTCTTGAACCACCTCCCATACCGCTTTTACAAGGATTAGAACCCTTCTCTGGAATCAACCC
The DNA here is from genome assembly GCA_013202495.1 of Fidelibacterota bacterium. GTDB lineage: Bacteria > Fidelibacterota > UBA8477 > UBA8477 > JABMPR01 > JABMPR01. The sequence continues at coordinate 18,372 of JABMQQ010000243.1, forward strand.
GGAAGAACTGGAGAAAATCAGCAGCCTGATGCAGCGGCAACTGTTTGCTCCTGGGGAAGTACTCATTGAGGAAGGTGCAGTTGCCACCAAGTTCTTTGTCATGATTAAGGGGAATCTGGAAGTCGTCAAATCCATTGAAGGTGATGAGAATGAAGTGCTAAATGTCATCGATGAATCGGGTGAGCTCTTTGGTGAAATGGCTCTGGTGGAGGACACGGTCCGCAGTGCTGGTATTGTAGCCAGGGATGAGAGCGAAGTCCTTGTTGTTCAGAAAGAAGGCTTCCTGGAGCTGGTGAATCACTTCCCGCAGTTCACCCTTGAAGTTGCCAGGAGCATCTCTCATTATCTGCGCAAAACTGATTCAACACACATTGGCACTCTTGAGGTAAAAAATCGAGAACTCAATAGCATCATTGAAGAACTCAATGCCACCCGTGAAGCCCTTGTGGAAAATGAGCGCCTCTCCATTGTAGGAAGGATGGCGTCCACAATTTTGCATGATCTGAAAAATCCAATGACTACCATTGCCGGGTTTGCTCAGCTCATCGGTTTAAAAGAAATGGCTCACGAGGATGTGGTTAAATATACCAAGATTATTGCACAGCAAGTCAATCAGTTTAACACATTGGCCCAGGAGCTGTTGGCATTTGCGAAAGGAAGTTCAACACTCCAGTTGCAGGAAATGAAATTTCCCGTCTGCATAGAAGATTCACTGACAAGTCTTCACCACAATTTAGTGCAGCAGAGTATGAATCTTGAGACCGATTTCCAGGGTGAAGCACTGATTCAGATTGATCCGAGTCGTTTCTATCGAGTTTACGAAAATCTGGCCAATAATGCCATAGAAGCCATGAGTGCTGGTGGTACTCTCACTATAACCAGCAAGGTTATGGATGATCATCTTATTATGACCATTTCTGATACCGGTCATGGAATGGAAGCAGAGGTGCTTTCCAAAGTGTTTGAAGAATTCTTTACCCACAAAAAACACGGGGGTACGGGATTGGGTCTGGCGATTGTGAAGAGTATCGTCGCTGATCACAATGGTGAAATTAAGGTTGAAAGCGTCCTGGATCAGGGTACAACCTTCACCATCACACTGCCAATATTAAAACCCTGATTTAGCCTTTAATCGGGACGGGGTCGGGTGAATACCCATTTTGAATCCTCCGAATCATTTCTGGAAAACTGATACTCAGATAAATTGAATGCTTTGAGCTGCTCAGGTTCATTCAGCTTGTTTTGAATGACATAGTCCGCCATCATACCTCGAGCCCACTTGGCAAAAATGGCTATGACCTTGGCTTTTCGGTTTTCAACTTCCTTAAATTCGATATTGAAAACAGGTGCTTTGATGGCTTTAAAATCCACTACCCGGGCATATTCCTTGGAAGCCAGGTTTACAATTGCAGGGGAGGAGTCGGTTTTTAACTCTTTGTTTAATGCTCGGGTAATTCTTTTGTCCCAGAACTGATACAAATTATTCCCACGCTTCGTTTTCAAAGGCGTTTTCATCTCCAAACGATAGGCTTGAATCAAATCGAGTGGACGTAGATAGCCATAGAGTCCTGAAAGAATCCTCAAATGATTCTGGGCAAACTGAAGTTTCTCAGAATCATAGGTATTCATACCCATGTGTCGATACACATCGCCTGTGAATGCGAAAAGTGCCTGTTTGGCATTTTCTAGACTAAAGGGTGGTTTGAACTCTTTATACTTGGGGATATTGAGATCAGCCAGACTCTCACTTATGGACATGAGTTCCATGAGCTCAGGTTTTTTTATTCGCTTCAACTGGGTGATGAGCTGTTTGCTCTGACTTAACAAATCTGGGGTTGTAAATAATTCAGTCGGGGCGGGTTCGCTAAAATTGACACTTTTAGCAGGTGAAATGAGAGTAATCATATTAGTTCCAGTTTATTAAATGTCTTTGACGTGGAGTTTCTATTGCCCACAAAAATGCTGGACTTGTTCAACAGCTGCTGGTGCTGTCGGTGCATACCCATCTGCACCAATACTTTGTGAGAACTCACGGCTTACCGGAGCACCACCAATGAGAATTTTGGTGTCCTTCAGATCGGCATGATTTCTAAATGCCTGTACTACTTCCTTCATGTTATTCATGGTCGATGACAACAGTGCAGAAAGACAGACAATGGCAGCCTGATGCTGCAAACTTTCATCGATAAAGCGTTGAACTGGCACATTCACGCCCAGATCAATAACCTCATAACCGGCTCCAACAAGCATGATTCGAACCAGGTTTTTGCCTATATCATGCATGTCACCCTGCACAGTTCCAATAATCACAGTATCACGATGACGAGCTTCTGAATTTCCTGCAAGATGGGGTTTCAGGATATCGATGGCAGTCTGCATGGCCTGGGCTGACATGAGCACCTCAGGTAAAAACATTTCATTGCGTTTAAATCGCTCACCCACAATGGCCATTCCGGGGAGCAGTTGCTCATCCAGAATCTTTTGACTGTTGACCCCTTCACTGAGCAATTGGTTTACATCAGCAGATATTGAGGCCACATTTCCCATAATAATAGCTTGTTGAATGGAATCAGAAGGCATTTACTTCAGTTCCTTGTGGGCTTTAGACACTCTCGTTAAGCAATCGATTTGCATTATATCCGCACATAACATAAATCTCGCTTTACACATACTCTCGACTGTAAAGCCCTTCATTTGTTGGGTAGGTGAAAATAATGGTTGAAATCATGAATACGAACATTAGTATATGTTTAGCCTTGTGTAATGTTGTATAATGTAGTTGAAGAGGATCACTATGACCCAAATTATATCAATTAGTGAAGCTGCCAAAATTCTCGGTGTAAATAAAGAGACGCTGAGAAGATGGGACAATAATGGCAAATTTCCATCAAAAAGACATCCGATTAATAATTATCGAGTCTATTCATTACCACAGATTAATGAACTCCATGAACAATTACAAATCAAATATAGAAGAAATGAACAGGGGACTGATAAAATTCAGAAACCATATTTTAGCACTGACAAGGGTAGCTTGTATCAAATGGATGCAGTTAAGTTTCTTGAATCATTTGAAGATGAATCTGTAGATTTGGTATTCGCAGACCCTCCATACAACATTAATAAGGCTGAATGGGATTCTTTTAACTCTCAAGAGCAATACGTAGATTGGAGCCTACAGTGGATTAAGGAGACACAGAGGGTCCTTCGAAACGAGGGTACACTATATATCTGTGGATATTCTGAAATACTCGCTGACTTGAAGTGGGCTGCGAGTAAATATTTTAAGGGATGCAAATGGCTCGTTTGGTATTATAGGAACAAGGGAAACCTTGGAAATGATTGGGGGCGATCACATGAAAGTCTTTTACACCTTAGAAAGTCTAATCAGTACACATTTAACATCGATGACATACGGATACCCTATAATTCTCACACCACAAAATACCCTGTGAGACCACAAGCAAAAACTTCTCACTTCAACAATAATTCTGATAAACAGTATGTTTGGGAGCCACACCCAAGAGGAGCAAAGCCCAAAGACGTTTTCGAAATTCCAACTATTTCGAATGGATCATGGGAGAGGAAAGCCCACCCAACACAAAAGCCAGTAGAATTGATAAAAAAATGCATCTTGGCCTCAAGCAATCCTGGTGATTTGGTGATCGATCCATTCGGAGGTTCAGGAACAACCTATGCAGTAGCTGAGGCATTGAATCGAAAATGGGCTGGTACAGATAAGAGCATTGAGTATTGTGAAATTATCAAAGATCGATTGTCAGACGGAGATCACATATCAAGGATTGCAAGCGGGAAAGATGAAGCTGAAGCAAGAGTACGTCGGAGAAAGTTAAGGGTGCAATAATTCCCACAAATCAGTAATTAAAAAAGTAGAGAAATTTTGAATATGATTACTAAATGGGGATTCAAGTGCTCTTTTTGGCATATCCAGATAGTAGTAGCCTTCTAGTTCAGTTAAAAACTCCGTGTAAACCATAAATAAATTTGAAACAAATGTTGAGGAAACTTTATCCATCTGTTTTCTCTGAATATCATTTAGTGAAATTCCCACAACTTTGACTTGATGTCCAACGAAACGCTCCATTAATATTTTATCGATAAATATTTTTGGCATCCTATCTTTTGTCGTGGTTTTAAGTGTTATGACAGTTTCATCGATATGTAAATTGGATGAATTGGATATCACCTCTTCGTGAGGTGATATTACAAGATCTATCTCACATTTGTAATGTTTTTTGCCTTCCTCCGTCTTGTAGGGAATATTTAAAACAACCTTTTTTGCAGCAACACCTATTTCATCAAACAAAGTCTTTATAAGCTCTTCAAACCTATTCCCAACATGTTTTCGGGAACTATTTGGTTCGACAGATAAATCCATACCCATACCAATAGATTGTTGAATGGTATAGAGAACCGCATCAATGGTTTTAGGTTGAAAGTTAAGATTGTAGCTTTTGTTGGATCTGAGCCAATTTAAGATCTTCATAAATTCAGCGAAAGATTGAAGAAACATTTTTTGATCATCCAAAAAAAGAGATGTGCAGTAGGGTCGAATCTGTTTTGTCGTTCCGGCAATCGTAGAGGACATGAGAGTATATTCACCATGTACTGATTTCTCACTTACCACCGCTCCTAGATAGTCTAACACTCTGAGTGTGAGAGATTTGAATTCATCAAATGTGGTTAGTCTTCTCTGTAAATCTTCTTTCAAGGATACCATAATTTTCCTTCGTTAGGAACTTGTCTAGCCTAACTCATTATGAGCGATAGCATACATCGCCTTTAAATTATCAGGTTGACAATATGAGGCGACCACATTGCTGGTGCCCAAAATAAACCCACCCCCGCCCCTCGCATCATGGATCAGGTTCCGTGTCGTATTCTCAACTTCATTCACGTTGCCATTGGCCAGCAAATCCACATCTATGTTACCCATAAACGCCAGATCTTGACCATATTCCCCCTTAAGCGTAGGGATATCCATATTCGCATTGGGATCACACGACTGTAAAACATCAATACCACAATCAATGAGATCAGGAATGACGTTCTTCAAATCCCCGTCAGAATGAAAGAAAACAGGCAGACCTTGCTTCTTTATTTCAGTCACCATGTTTTTTAGAATGGGGAAATAGTCACTCCTTAAATAGTCAGGATCAACAAAAGTACCTGTGTTAAAAGCCAGGTCATCGGCTATCAGTATGGCATCGGCACCCGCTTCCGCACTCATCAATGCCAGAGTTAAATTTGTTTCAATAAGTTTTTCGTAATACTGTTTCATGATATCGCGAGCTTGAATAGTCCACATCATAAAGCGCTCAAAACCCAGCAGTTCATAACCCAGGTCAAAACCTGCATTCAAAGTTGCCAGCACAAAAAAATCGGTAGTGTTTTTCCACCTGGTTACCAGGGAGGAGTCAAAATCCCTTACATCCGGGGGTCTCCAGGACTCAAGCTCTTCTGGGCTATGGGCAATAGGATCCACAAGTTGAACCGTAGCATCAGGGGGTTGAGTATGTGTGGCTCCCCAGTAGTCTCTAAACGTTTCAGTGCCCCAATCTTCATGAACTCCCACCATCTCTACCGGGGGTCCTGTGACTCTGGCACCTACAATATCAGCCCTCAGGATTTCCCGAATTCTTTGATGATTCAAAAAATTCGAATCTGGTCCCAGGTCATATTTATCACCTAAAACAGCCTGAATTATGACATCTGTATAACCGCCACCTATCTCACCAATGGGAACCCTTGATGTCTCAATCCTTTTGAGCGCGGATAAAACTCTTTCTCTTCCTGTCATGGGAGCAAGCTAATTAAAAAGAATTAGTGGGGATAGTAGATAGTTATCGCTAGAATAACGGAGTAGAACACCAACAGGGATATTAAATTCTCCGGTTGTTGGGCAACCCTGGAGCGAGGAAATAAAACTTCTTGTACTCTGCCTCTAATTAAATGATAGATTTCAATATTGTGCCGACTCGATGAGTCAAATAAAAAATTGTATGAAACCTTTCATTTCGTCCGGCATAAAAAGCTTTGTCAAATAAATGGAGACTACATGAAAAAACATATGCTACTATTTACACCATTAATTTTAATCGCTCTATCGCTTCCTGCAGATTCGATTGCATCGGATATCGGTGTGGCAAAGGCGTTAAGTAATGCCTTTGCAGATATTGCTGAAGAAGTCTCTCCCTCAGTTGTGACCATCACCAGTGAGCATGTATATACACATCCCGCCATGGGTCAGTACAAAGGTTTCCAGGAGATGTTTCCCAAACAACTATGGCCCTTTCTACCTGATGGAGACCGTGAAATGAAAAGTACATCCCTGGGCTCGGGAATAATCATTAGTAAGGATGGCTACATTCTTACTAATAATCATGTCGTCGAAAAAGGTGAAAACATTAAAGTCCAAATCTCGGACAATAAAGAATATGATGCAGAAATAATCGGAGCAGACCCTAAAACTGATGTTGCCCTGATTAAAGTCGATGCAAAAAATTTAAGACCCATAAAAATGGGAGACTCAGACAAAATCAGAGTCGGCGAATGGGTTCTGGCTGTGGGGAGTCCCTTTTCCGGGAGTTTATCGCAGACAGTTACCCAGGGCATAGTCAGCGCTATAGGTCGTTCCTCTGTAGGGCTCAACGACTATGAGAATTTTATTCAAACCGATGCCGCCATCAACCCCGGAAACTCTGGGGGAGCCCTGGTGAACCTTGATGGTGAGCTGGTTGGTATGAATTCAGCCATTGCTTCAAGGAGTGGTGGAAATCAGGGAATCGGTTTCGCAATTCCCATCAATCTTGTGAATCGAATTGTGGAAGATTTACAAGTCAATGGACGAGTGACTCGAGCCTGGTTGGGCGTTTATGTCCAACCTGTGAGTGCGGCCATGGCCAAAACGCTGGGTATGGATATTGCCAAGGGAGCCCTGGTACAACAGGTCGTAGATGGAAGTCCTGCCGATGACGCAGACCTGAAGCAGCTTGATGTGATCATTGAATTCGATGGTCATGAGGTAGAAAATTCTCGAAAATTGCCCATCCTGGTATCCACTCAACGACCCAATGAAAAGAAGAAGCTGAAAGTTTTAAGAGAGGGTAAAATAAAGACCATTACTGTCAAATTGGGTGAATTACCAGACGAGGTAACGGCAGCCGGACCCCTTGAAGTGGAAAAATCTGATATTGGTCTCACAGTAGAGACATCAAGTGCTGAACGCTTACGATTTTACAACTTATCGCCAGGCAGTGAAGGAGTACTGGTTACTTCAGTCGAAAGAGATAGCGAGGCTTATGAAAAAAATATTCGCACAGGTTATCTCATCCAAAAGATGGGTCCCAATGTGAAAAATTTATCAAAGGTCACTAGTTCTGGCGCCTTTGAGAAAAACCTGCGAGCCTACAAACCCGATGACACCATCTTGCTGCTGGTAAGACGAGATAACTCCAACACCTTTTTTGTCGCACTCACCATCCCTGATTAAAGAGGAGAACTGGGTAGATTTTTCACGAGAAAGAAACTTTCCTCCAAACCCCCGAGACCCCAGATACATCAAATGTATTTTGGGGTCTCTCTTGTATCAGATAAATTGTCTGTGATCTGGAATTCCCATCCAAATTCAACAAATAATAAATAGAAAGTAGTTCACAGAATTATGGGGGATAACATTGACTTGGCGAAAATGCGGCGATTATATTGCGCGGCTAAAAAAGGACTGAATGATAGCAGCTAAAGCTATGGGAAATTAAGACGGGAAAAGTACAAACCATGATGAAGGAAGTATCTAGTAAAGTAGATTTTATCGCCCTGGAACACGACATGCTCAAGTTTTGGGAAGATGAAGATATTTTCAATAAACTCAGGGCTCAGAACGCTGGGAAGCCACGTTGGTCATTTCTTGATGGTCCCATTACTGCTAATAATCCCATGGGTGTCCACCACGCCTGGGGTCGTACATACAAAGATCTATATCAGCGCTACCATGCGATGTTGGGAATGGAATTGCGTTATCAGAATGGCTTTGATTGTCAGGGCTTATGGGTAGAGGTTGAAGTTGAAAAAGAACTTGGTTTCAAATCCAAAACAGACATTGAAGAATACGGAATAGAAGCATTTGTAAATAAATGTAAAGAACGTGTCCGTAAATTTTCAGCGGTTCAGACCGAACAGTCCAAACGTATGGGCTATTGGATGGATTGGGACAATTCTTATTTCACCATGTCGGATGAGAATAATTACACCATCTGGGCTTTTCTTAAAAAATGTTTTGACCGTGGATTTATATACAAAGGCTATGATGTCATGCCCTGGTGCACCCGCTGTGGCTCTGCCCTTTCTGAGCATGAAATTGCCACGGAAGGTTACAAGGAACTAACCCACACCTCAATATATTTGAAATTCCCCCTCAAAGACCGTGACAATGAATCTTTGCTGGTATGGACCACCACGCCCTGGACACTTTCATCAAATATTATGGCTGCAGTTCACCCCGATCTTGACTATGTCAAGGTCAAGCAGGGTGATGATTTCTATTACCTCGTGCAGGGTCGTCTCTCCATTTTGCAGGGAGACTACGAAATCCTTGAAACCCTCAAGGGTAAGGACATGCTGGGCTGGGAATATCATGGACCATATGATGAACTACCCATCCAGAAGGATACCCACCATGCCATTATCTTTTGGAATGAGATTTCTGAAAATGATGGTACTGGAATTGTCCATATCGCCCCTGGATGTGGTAAAGAAGATAATGCCCTGGCCAAGGAACTCGGTTTTCAGGTTATCAAGCCCATTGATGAATTTGGTGCTTATCTAGAAGGTTTTGGTGAGTGGACCGGTAAGAATGTTATGGAAATTGGTGACGCTGTCATTGATGATCTGTCCCAAAAAGGATTGCGCTACAAGCGTGAGCCCATAACTCATAGATATCCCTGTTGCTGGCGCCATGGTACTGAACTGGTTTTTCGCCCGGTTGATGAGTGGTTCATCCGCATGGATGAACTCAGGGGTGAGATTGCTGAGGTAACTAAGAAAGTGGATTGGATCCCATCCTACGGTAAAGAACGCGAGCTTGATTGGCTCAAGAATATGCACGACTGGATGATTTCCAAGAAACGCTATTGGGGTCTCGCCTTGCCCATCTGGACCTTTGAAGATGGTTCTTTTTACGTGGTTGGTTCGGAAACCGAATTAAAAGAGTTGGCTGTGGAAGGTTGGGAAGATTTTGAAGGACAAAGTCCTCATAGACCCTGGATTGACCATGTAAAAATAAAGCATCCTGAAACTGGTCTCATTGGAACCAGGGTACCTGATGTAGGTAATCCCTGGCTTGATGCTGGAATCGTGCCCTATTCGACTTTAGAATATCGGAATGATCCTGATTATTGGGAAAAATGGTTCCCTGCAGATTTCATTGTAGAATCACTGCCTGGACAATTTCGCAACTGGTTCTATGCCATTCTTGCCATGAGTACGGTAATGGAAAACAAGCCCCCCATTAAAACCATTATGGGGCATGCACTGGTCAAAGACGAACTTGGTGATGATATGCACAAATCAGCTGGCAATGCCATCTGGTTTGAAGACGCCGCCGAAAAAATGGGTGTGGATGTCATGCGCTGGATGTATGCCTCCCAGGTGCCAGTCAATAATTTGAATTTTGGTTACCATGCTGCTGATGAAGTACGTCGCAAAGTACTTACCTTGTGGAATACCTACTCTTTCTTCGTGACCTATGCGCGCCTTGATAAATTTGATCCCATGTCTGCTCTGGATGAATCAACCCTGACTGAATTAGATAGATGGATTCTGGCGCGTTTGAACCAGCTGGTTGGCCAGTCTCGTAAAGATTATGATAGCTACCAGGCAGACAAGCTCATGCTTAAGATTAATCGTTTTGTGGATGAACTCTCCAATTGGTATGTGCGGCGATCCAGACGTCGTTTCTGGAAAAGTGAAAATGACACAGACAAATGGGCAGCATATCATACCCTATATCAAGCTCTGGTTACGCTTTCAAAATTAATTGCTCCGGTCTCTCCATTCTTCACGGAGGCCCTCTATCAAAATCTGGTTGTTGCTCTGGATCCTGAGGCACCTGCGAGTATTCATCTTTGTAGTTTTCCTGAAGTGGACGAACGATGGTTAGATGATGACCTGCTGAGACGTGTGGATGTGGTCATCAAAACCGTTGAGTTGGGAAGAGCCGCTCGGAATAAAGCCAACCTGAAGGTTCGTCAGCCCCTGGCTAATATCTCAGTATTCTTTCCAGTTGAGCAAGACAGGGCTTTTGCCAGTGATCTTCAAGATCAGATTTTGGAAGAGTTGAATATCAAGGCATTGACAGTGGTTGAGAATGCTGATGCTCTCGTCCAGTATGAGATTAAGCCGAATCTTGGTCTACTCGGACCAAAATATGGTAAAGATATGGGTTTGATCCGAAATCTAATCAATGCTGTTGAACCTCAAGAACTCCTCAAACAATCCAAAGCAGGTGACAACATTCACTTGAGCGATGGACAGAACTCATTTGAGCTGCTTCCAGAAGAACTGCTCGTTTCCACCATTGAACCTGAGGGACAGGCCGTGGTTGAAGAGGCTGGTGTTGTTGTTGCCGTGGAAACAGAACTCTCTGAAGCTTTGATTAGCGAGGGTATGGCGAGGGATTTTATTCGCAATGTTCAAAACATGCGTAAAGATGCCGAATTTGATGTTTCCGACAGGATTAGCATTTTTGTTGAGGTAGATGAATCACTCAAAAATATGATTCTGGAACATCAAGAATACATCGCTAATGAAATCCTGGCTGAGGAAATCAATTTTGCTGAAAAAGAAGGTACCTTCCTGGCTGAATTCAAAATTGGGAAAAGCACCTTTACTGTAGGAATCAAGCGCTATTAAACAGATGTTGAAATTTCTGAGTATCAGTGCTGTCCTCGTTGTACTGGATCATGCCACAAAATACTGGGCTATTGTTGCCTTAAAGGGTCAGCATTATTGGCCAGCAGATGGAGATCTCTTCCGCTTGGATTATGCTGAAAACTATAATATGATTTTTAGTCTGTCCTTTATTCCCATGCCACTGGTAAATGCGATGGCCATTGGAGCAATAGGTCTGCTCTTTTATCTACTCTATCAGTATAAGGACCAACACGTATTACCCAGTGTGGGTCTAGCATTTATTCTGGGAGGTGCTTTTGGCAACATACCAGAACGATTGATTCGCGGATACGTTGTTGATTTTATTAGTTTTGACTGGCCGGATTGGTTCTTTTTTACCCGTTGGCCAACTTTTAATATTGCTGACAGTGCTGTGAATGTTGGCATGATACTCTATCTGGGCTATGTCTTTTTTATCGAAGGAAAAGAACAGAGTCTCGACTCTGCGGTTGAGGCGATTGAGACTGAAGAATCGTCTGCTTCATAATCTCAAATTCAATTAAAAGTATTCGTTCAATAATCTTTCTATTCTGAAGCCTTTGCGCTATATTTGCTACAGCGATTTCTAAGTGCAAATATTGAAAA
>JABMQQ010000244.1 GCA_013202495.1 Fidelibacterota bacterium
CAGGACTCGAACCTGGAACCAATTGATTAAGAGTCGACTTGTTATAATTGTTTTCTAGCCAGTTTCTGGTCGCTTCGCTGTTGCCGCGAAGCCTTACCCGGCAAGGGTTACGCCCTGCTCCCGCTCACGGTAACCTATCCAATTTCCGTATTGAGTTTTCTATCCAATGAGTGACAAACTGGGACAAATGTACCATAAATGGTACATTTTACTGGATAGATTTCTTGTAGGATTGGATGTATTTCTGGGTTTGGAGGGATTGAGCAATTAAGTGGTCTGAATTGAGGATTAATTTCTCTAAAGGGAGTAACTCATAGATACCTGAAGACTACGATTCCCTATCATAATCCCACCACCGATATCTGGTATTCCATAATAATAGGATGCAGCAATACCTATATGTTTAAATAAATCATACCGCGTGCCCAATAATAGGCCATAATCCAATGTAGCTCTACCCTCCTGTTTCCAGTCCTCTTTTTCTATTGGTACGGTTGGATCTGAAAATGCAAAAGTATTGCCCTCGAATGTTCCTGTAAGGTCTTCCTGCACTTTTCCTCCCACGAGATAACCAAGCTCTATTCCGGCGAATAGATTGAACTTTCTTACGGATAAATTTTTTGCAATATGAAATGAAAGATAGTTTAGATTAAATTTGTAATCATGCATGCGTGTAAAGCCTTCGGAATTATTTTCCCTTAAGTAAGCCCATTCACGTTGCGTGTAGGATATTCCAACAAAGGTTCCAGAAAGGAGTGTCCTTTCAATACCAAATTTGAGTCCAGGTGTATAACCAATGATATCTTTTTGATACGCATTCCCTACAGAGAGTCGCAATCCCTCTAGAGCAAAAATGTCATTTTTATCAACCCACTGTGATAACCCAGAGATAACAGGCATTGCCAGGACATCTTTTTTAAAAGAGTTAGGGGAAGGGCTAGGAAGGATTATGCTGAGTCCGGTCTGACCATCATCGATTCTAACTACTTTCGAAAATGAAATCTTGATAGATGGACCGGTTATCGAAGTTTGATACACAAGCGCTTTCGGATTGTCCGACCCCTTAGGAAGAAACCCAAGAATTGGAGCTACGATATTTTTATCCATCAAGTAAATAGTGTCAGGTATTGAATCGAGGGGTACATCCATGATCGCAAGCGAATACTTGCTTCCTGTGTTGGCCCTGTCAGTATCGGAAGCCATACCTTCCTCAGCAAGCCCAAATGAAAGTCCTGACACAACGGCCATTAACATGATTAGATTTTTCATGAATTCTCCTTATTCAACATTGTATATCATACCAAACATTCTACCAGGGCAATCCGCCGTCCATAAAAATAAGGACTATAAATATCAAAGGGACCATGGCACAACTTCCAGCGGCAATGCGTATTTTGCGACCATGTTTTTGATAAAAAGTAGGGCTTGGAAGATCTACACTAAGCCTGGTTTTACCATCATCGATTCTTAGTATCTGTGAAAGTGGAATCTCGATTGAGGGACCGAAATTCGTTGACTGATACAGAAGCGCTTTCGGGTTTTTTGAGCCCTCAGGGAGAAACCCAAGAATTTGACCTTCGATAGTTTTATTGGTCAAATAAATCGTATCAGGTATGGAATCGAGTGGTACATCCTGGATTGATAGCGAAGACTCACTATCAATGTTGGTCATATCAGTAATAGCATCCAAACCATTTCCCGCCATCCCTTGTGATAATCCAGCCATGAAGAAGACTAAAAACATTAGATTTTTCATTGTGACTCCATATCTATTGTTGCAAAAAAGTTGCTACTACTTCAAATACACCATTCTTATGGTCTCAGAGAAATGTCCCGCTTCAATTTTACAGATATACACACCCGTACTCACTGGATTACCTGAATGATCAATTCCGTTCCACACCACCTCGTAGTTGCCTGGGGCTTTCTCCACATTCTGGAGTGTCATGACCTCTTTTCCACGGACGTCGAAAACGGTCAATTTGACTTTTGATTGTTCTGGAAGTGAGAATCTGATATGAGTAGTGGGATTGAAAGGATTTGGATAGTTTTGAGAAAGTGAAAAGTCAGAGATCAGCATGACCTCTTCTGCACTGGTTGTTGTGAGGGTACTATAAAAAAGATCTACACGAATACCGCTAAACATGTGAAGGCTGCCCATTTGGTCAGTAAATGACATATCTCCACCATCATCACTGATGACCCAGTCTGTGCCGTTCCATATTTCACTGGACATGATGGTGATGTTTCCATTGCCATCGACTGTATACATCGTACGAAAAAGAGACTGCCAATCAGATCCGTTCCAGGCTACTATTTCAACTGTGCTTATATATCCTTCGCTGTTATAAATAGATATCCTATTCATAAGAGATTGCCAGTCTGATCCATCCCATTGTTCAAACAAGTAAGAGGTCTCATTTCCATCGGGATTATAGGTGAGTGTCACTCTCCTTCTGTTTTGCCACTCAGATCCATCCCACTGTTCTTCTAGCATTGTGGTCATATTCCCAGTGCTATCGTAGGTATAGCCTAGTCGTGATGTAGAATGCCACTCGGAGTCATAATAATTTTCATTAGTAGCTGTTGTCAGATATCCATCAGTATTGTATGTGTGAATATTCCGTGATTCATTTTGCCAGTCTGACCCATCCCAGTATGCTCGCACGATTGCGTTTATGTGTCCTGAACTGTCATAGCTATTTGTTTCTAGTTCAGTATTACTCCATGCATCACCATACCAGTCTTGACTCAAAATTGTGGTTAAATTTCCGTCGCTGGTATATGTGAACGTCCATTGGGAATAGTTTTCCCAGACAGACCCATTCCATTCCTCTTTTAATTGGAAGGTCAGAAGCCCTTCACTATTATAAGTGCGGCTTAGATGTTCGCTGTTCAGCCAGGTTGATTCCGGCATTTCTTCCACTACACGCGAAGTCATCATTCCATTATTGTCGTAGGTGTAGGAATATTTCTGTAGAAACTCCTCCTCAGTTCCAGTAACAATTGCACTATCCACCACATCGAATGCTTCTAGAAAGGATCTGGCTGAAGCTTTAGAAGACCTCGATCCAAAGAAGTTATTCACTTCCACAAATTGTGGTGTTGGTTCTGACGTGATTGCCAGTGGATCATCAAAACTGATTCGGTAATATGGTGTATTCATTTCATCGGCTAAAACGCAGCCGAGAAGAGCAGCAACTAAAAGTATTAGACGTTTCATTGTTTCTCCTTATTCGTTTTCAATTTTCGCTCAAAACCAATAACCATGGCATATCTAAAAGCGCTAACAGGAGAGACAGCCTATCTTCGCAGTTTTATTTTAGGGCTCTTCATCAATATCTTTGGAAATCGCTACAACCGGAAATGGCAAGACTCCTGTCACGCCCAAACTGGTTATCGCCGACATTTCACGAATTTGATAATAAACATCAAGTTGAACGAGAGGGATATATCCCACATAAAGTTTTAAATGATTATACAGTTCGCTATCACCAGTGAATTCGTCGGTTACTTTTGCTAGCCCAACTCCTGCACCTACCCCATCCCCATCCCACACCTGCAAATCGATATACTTGAAGTTATTCAGTTGGGAAATTCGGAAACCAAACCCAAGACTGTATGCTGGGTATATTTCATTTGAAGGAAGCCAGGCATCACCAGAAGAAAAGTAACCCTCATCTTGATAAATCAATCCGATTAGACCAATACTGACTTGTGCGCCATAGTTAAAGCCTTCACCAAAGGTATATCCAATTGAGACGCCCGGGCTTACATATATATTCTTTGAGGTATATCCAGAAGCCGAAAGATTCGCTATAGAAGCCATTAGTAAAAGAAACAGTCGGAAAATATGATGTATTTTAAACATAGAACATGACTCCAATCCATTACCTAAACGAAAATGAGCACAGTCTAAGATTTAGTTGGGTATAGAGGGCTCAATTGTAAAACCTAATGATGACAAACTAAGTCATAAATAGCTAAAATCAATAAAAATCCGTGTTGGCGGAAATTCAGGCTTGGGCTTTCTGTGAGAAGGATACAGCGGACTGTTTCATTGTGAGTGAAGTTTGTGTCTGAAATATACCGGTCGAGAATCACGTATTTATCACACTACTTCGTGTCGCAAAAACAAATAAGCCCCTGACACTCAGGGACTTATCTATGTACACCGCCCAGGACTCGAACCTGGAACCAATTGATTAAG
>JABMQQ010000245.1 GCA_013202495.1 Fidelibacterota bacterium
CCTCTCTACACGTGTAGCAGGAACTATTTCAACAAGATCAAAAACCTCTATGGCATGCTGAATCAATCGTTCCGCATGTTTAGATTTTCCATACCCCCGATTCATATATCCTCCACTTCTCCATTCACTATTTTTCATGGGTTTAATATAGGTGTACAAAAGGTGTATATCAAGCAAATGATGTAATTACATCACAAATAATTCGTTCATCGGGCATCAGATTAGGTTTCAGGAGGAGGTGAATGATCTTATCCGGCTTCACCTCACCCGCCGCTGTTGGCTGGTTCGTAGTTTCGCCGTGATTATTATCTGATTTCTTTCGATAATAAAAAAACCTGCAAAAGGATGCAGGTTTTAAGTAAATCAGGTTAAGAGTTCTTTAGGGTCACAGCATATAATGTATCAATTCATATCTCTCGACTCAGGTCTACGCACCGAGGGTGCTCGAGATGACGAGCCAAGACCCCTTTGTAGAATAAAGGCTTATTTAAATTCGATAGAAACAATCCGTCCATTCATATCAAATACAGCAACACCATTGTCATAGAGCCAAACCTGGTTTGTTTCATCCACAATATATCTCTCAATGGGATCACCATATTGGCGATAGATACGTTCCTGATCAGAGCCTTTGATCAATATGGGTGGTGCAGGGTCATTGTTATCATTGTCACCATTAGTCGTAAGTCCATACTCTTTCACCATAGCCAGTTCCTGTTCCATAGCTTCCAGATTGAGGACAATGGAGTCCAATTGAGCTACCATACCTGGCGGCATACCTTTTCCACTGGAATCAACGGCTTTTTTCAGGATCTTGATCTGTTTCACGATGACAGGAATCTGCTTGCCCAGCTTACCCTGATTTTTCTTGAGGGTGGCAACATCCTTTTCAAGCGCTTTAATCTTTGAGATGGCCATCTTCTGGAATTTTTCATTCTTATCAAATAGCGTTTTAAGCTTTTGATCCACTTCCGTGTTGGCGGCATTGGATGAACAATTCCATACAAACATCGAAATCATAGTAAGTGTTAATAATATTTTCAGTGACTTCATCATTTTTCCCATCTTAATGAATGTATTAACTCTGGTTGGTTAAACCAAAATAGCTATAAATCCTGCAATGCCTCGATTTTTTTAATGAGTTCTGCCCGCCCCTCATTGGTGGAGACATCAACAACAAAGTCCTCATCCAGATTTTGGACCCACCCCAGGGCAGCTGCAAAATCTCCGGCTGCAAAATTGGCAGCAGCCAGCATGATAGTGATTTCAGCATAATCAATGCGCCAGTTGTGGGTGAATTCAAATACAGGTCGAAACTCGATGAGCTCTTCTCCCCTTGAAATAGCCCTGGCATAATCACCAGATACATGATAACTCAAAGCAATACCAGCTAACATTTCGAAGCGAACCTGACTGCTATCGATGGTAATTAGATCAAGACCACTATTAAAGAGGGTAATGGCCGTATCCGGGCTGTTAAATTCAATATAGCACCATCCAGCACCATTATAGCCATCGATGTACTGAGTGTCCATATCCAGGCCTTCCTGGAAATGGGCCAGCGCACTCACAAAGTCACGCTCCGCATATAAGGTCCAGCCATATTCTACAAAATCGTCAACTTCAGGATCGATTTTCTCACGACATCCAAACAGGCTTATGAGTAGGATCAGCGCAAACAACCATTTCATTTTATTCATCTTCACACCTCCTACCTTAGAACCAGCATTTTGACAGTTTTCACATAGCCCTTACCTGTCATCAGTCGGGCAAAGTAAATACCACTACTTACCTGCTGACCCTGATCATCCAGACCATTCCAGGTAATGGAGTAACTGCCAGGCTGCATTTGTGTTTCCATGAGATTCCGAACTTCCTGACCCCGGATGTTGTAGATACTAAATCCAATATCCTGATTTAAACCATCCAGGAAGCCAATATCAAAATCAATCGTTGTGGCAGGATTAAATGGATTCGGATAGTTCTGCGATAATTGGCTCTTCTCAGGAACAATAATGGTCCTTGGTCCTAATTTGAAAGCACCCATTGCGGCAGCCCAGGCACTGACCCGTTCACCATCTGACACCGACGGCAATTCAACATAATCACCAGCGCTATCCTGGATATATATGGCTTGATCGTTTGTCAGTGCGGGCATACTCACCAAAACCGGTTCAGCGAGAACCACACCATCTGTGAGCACTTTGTAGCTCGCATCATCGTTAGCACTTAGCATTGAGTCCAAAACTGCAATTCTGGTTGATTTAGCAGCGCTGTTTGAGCTACCCTTAATCTCAAATTGCTCATCTGGACTGAGTGCCAGCCAACCAGATCCACGTTTGATCAAACTCACAGTGATACTGGCTGTAATTGTTGTATCACCCACCCAGTTTGAAGCGTGGATTTCAAATGTATTGAGACCTTCTGCAGAAACTTCTACTACGGCGACGTAGCTGAATGTATCAACAGTTGTAAGCTCAACTTCAATTCCTGAGTGAGTAACAACAAGCGAGTCAATCATTCCCAAACTATCCACAATCATCATTTCATAGTACGAGGGATATGCCCTGTTTTTATAGAATGCGATGACAGGTGTGGGAACATCAAAAATACCCATTGATACCTTGACCGCAATCGTATCCTGCAATGGATCATTGGTCAGAATACGGAACTGACCACCATAACCACCAACTGTGAATGCAGATGGGTTGACATTGAAAGCTATGACAGCACTCGTGTCATATTCTATGGTTCCTGTTTCTGCGGGCAGGGTTATCCATGCTGGTGCATCCAATAATGACCACCGTAAATCAGTCAAACCAAGATTGCCCATAGTGAAAGACGTGTCAATATTTGTCATCCGCTCAATATCCACTGCGATGCTATCTGAATTAAGCGATGCAAAGGCAGAGGAAGTCGTCACATGGAAGGTATCTACAATGGCTGAAGTATCTGCCTGATCCAAAGCTCGTACAAACCATTCGATGGTACTTGACGGGAAGTCCATGACAGACACATCCAAAGAGATGGTCGTATCTGCAGTAGGCAGCAGAGTCGTATCATAATCCGTTCCCTCAAAGCTGACTATATAGGTAAGCGAGTCATCCTCGATATCAAAGGCCGAGGTCCACTTAAATACCAAATCAAGCCCATCTGTCGGGACTAATTGTGTTGAATCTGCAGGCAAAAGTAGCGTCACAGGTTCTGGAGCATCATTTACTTCCAGAACGCGATGAGATATTGCTATTGAATCTATTTCATCATCAACATCCTTGACATAGGCTGTGAAACCATGGTCCCCGACCGCTGAATCAACTGGTAGCCAGGTTAGCTCACCGGTGAGCGAGTCAATTGCTGCGCCTGGAGGAGCATTTGCTGATAAACTCCAGAGAAGTGAGTCTCCGCTAATCGAACCCACATCAGGATCATCTACCAGGAAGACCCTGGAATATTGTGAATCCTCGTCAGAGGAGTCAGCATAGGTGCTGTCATCCACAAAAACAGGAGCAGTATTGATAACAAATTGAAACGTATCAAGACTAGCCGTAAATAGTGGACTTTCGTAGGGCCACTGATAATTACCAGCAATATCATAACCCAAAAGGGTGATGATGTAATCTTCCCGGTTAACCAGAGAATCTGATGATAAGTCAAATTCCCATGTACCGGGACCAAGCACCAGATCAAAACGAGTTGTATCAACACCATTCCATTCGGTGCCATCCCAGTAGAAATTATCTGAATCACGTTTGAGCATGAGTTCCATAAAGTCCATGCCAGACAAATCATCGCTAAATGTTCCATTCAGAAAACCTGGCCAGGCATCAATGAAATAATAAGGTTCCATTGTGCTTGTTGTTGTTGGTAGAACGAGATCAGCAGTAATGACTGGATTACTGAGTATCTCTGACATATTTCCGGCAACATCCATGGCACGGACATTCAGATAGTATTCATCCTCATGGGTGTAGGTCATCAATGTGTCTACCGACGTTGTGAGGAGTGTATCCCAGGGCAGAAAATCATCAAACCCAGCGGTGTGTCCAATGGAATAGTCATAATAGGCAACATCGGAGACATCATCGGTAAAAACCTGCCAATCTGCTTTTAATGTGTCATTCGCGGCTATGTAGGCATCCGTTGTTGTACCATCAGGATTGAAAGCACTCAACGCAGGTGCTATTTGATCCATGATCAGAATGTCTTCCATCCATGCACCTGTTGTATCATTCCCCCGCCCATCAACCAAGGTTACCCTTAAATCGATTGGCTGACCCTCAGAACTAATTGAGAGTGCCTCCAGGTCGACTGAATCTATATTGACAACGATCTCCGTGATGTTGATTGATTCAATACGAATAGTATCCACAAGTGTACCGACTGGATCACCACCTATACGCCCTTCCACTTGGATGTACCCACCCAGAAGAGATGGGTCAGCAACAACAGGAGTAAGGATAGTCAAATCAATGCCCTCATTTGTGGAGTTCCAGTAGTCCTCAACAACAGTCCCTCCCACTACGGTCCTATCAGTTACAACAGGAAGTTCGGGGCCCACAAAATCAATACTCAGCGTGTCAGGACTGGCGGCACCCTCAACGCGGTTTCCTGAATTGTCTAGTAAATCTGCAGTCACCATGATACGATTGTCCTGAATAAAGCCAGTTATCGTACTCAGAGTTGCATGATCAATGGTCATCGTGAGAGAATCATTTATAGCATCAATGTTTAGCGTATCAATATTCTCCAAAACAGGTATGGGTGGGACGGTAATGGGGTCGATCATACTCACACGTAGAATTACGCTACCATTCAGTAGACTTGTGTCACCAACTATGGGAATTTTGATAGAGATACCCGTATTGGAATTATTGTAGGCATCATCAGCGAAAACACCACCTGTTGCAATCAATGGACCGCAGGTGAAAGGTGCCGGACCTTCTGTATCTATGACAATAACTTCTGTTTCAGTTGCGCCAACAGTTTCATTCCCAGCGCGATCCTGGATGAGAATCCTTGTGAATAGATTTTCGTCTTCATAACCTGGGAGTGCTTCAATATCATCAAGTCCAATGCGTATCGTATCATCAAATGTGGGAATAGAAAATGAATCGATAAGGACCGCAGAATATGGATTTGCTCCTACAGACATTTGAACCTGGAAAAAACCATCTACCAACGTGGGGTCAGCATCTGTATTGACAGGAATAGTCAACAAGAGGCTATCAGATGTGGCATTCCATTTGAGAGGGGTAATATTCTCACCCTTTATGGTGAATTCAGTAATATCTGGTGCTACGGGCAAGGTTTGATCTATGATAAAAGTGGTAACACTTGTATTTGAAACGGTTTCGTTTCCGGCAATATCTGAAATAATGTATCGGAATTCCATGGTCAAACCATCGGTAAAGCCCGTCACAGTTTCCAATTCAGATTTCAGGAGTGTAAAAGTCTGATTTGCTATCAATGAGCCAATGGCCAACTCGGATGGATATATTTCAAAGAGTCCATCTCCTGGAATAATATTTCCAGCCATCTTTATGTGACCATCGATGAGGGATGGATCGCCAGTATTAATGGGAATGGTTATTTCGAGGGCTGAATTATCTGCATTCCAATAACCTGCATTTGAATAGTCACCTTGTGGAATCAATTCAGTAAAATCATTTGCCACAGGAACAGCCTCATCAACTTCTAATTGATCCGAGCTATAATTGTATTGAGTGGCATTCCCAGCAACATCAGTAATGGTGGCATCAAAAGTGATCACTCTTCCTTCACCGTAATTTTCCAAGGTCACAAGATCTGTTCTATCAACTGTTAGTTCAACATCGTTTAATAAATCCTCATTCGTGATTTCATAGGGAAGAAGTATTTCCTCAGGATCAAAGCCATCGACTGTTGCCCTGAGCTGTATTTGTCCTCCAACAAGAGTTCCATCTGCATCTTCAAGCGGGATGGTAACTTCTGCGCCACTATTGCTTAAATTGAAATATCCATCAACCATAGAATTGTCCACTGCAGTGACTGTCCCCAATGTCAATACTGTTGGATAAGTGTAATCCACTGTAATCGTATTGAGTCCTATGGTTCCAGTCGTTTCATTCCCAGCTTTGTCCGTAACTATTGCCCTGAATGTCATGACGTCACCATCGTCGGCACCATAGGTGGCAATATCAGCGGCAATTATGGTCATGACATGTATGCCATCATCAGAAATAATAGCTGAATCAGCACCAATCACTGCAAAACTACCGACACTATTTAAATCTGACTCCAGCTGAATCCTACCTCCGACGAGGGTAAGATCTTCATCAAGAGGAATGGACACTTCGAGTTCTAAATTCGTATCATTCCAGTAATCTTCGTAAGTATTACCGCCTGTCACAGTAAGCGTGCCAGTTGCAGGAGCAGTTGGAAGGATTTGATCCATAATGAGTTGTTCATTGCTGGTATTAAGGTTTGTCGCATTGCCAGCATAATCTGTGAGAACACCGCGGATTTGAATCGTCCCACCAGATCCATATCCGGCAATACCCTCTAAGTCAGTTCGCGTGAGGCTTACCGTTACTGGATCAGTTCCCAAAGCTTCAGATGTGCCAATCGTTACGAACTCATTTAGGTTTAATCTGGCTTCCAGGTGAGCCCTTCCACCATTCAGGGATGGATCGCTACCATCATTGGGCAGGATGACCTGTACACCCGTATTGTCTAGGTTCCAGTAACCCGTAACCACAGGTGCTCCAACTGTGAGAATATCTCCGGTGTTATCTACCAACGGAACAATGCCATCGACCAGAATCTCATTATTGTCACCCAGGTTTTGACCAAGGGGAAGAGCCGTATCTAATCCGTTTCCAGCAACATCCTCAAGTGTACCAGCTGACAGAGTGATGGATTGTACTGTCAGATCCGTAGTTGCTTCCCCAACACCAACCGTGTAGGTAGCTATTGCAGTACTTGATGCTGCTATTGAAGTAATTGATACGGTTTGTCCTGTATCAAAAAGAACATCTAATGAGCCTAATGCTGAAAGTGTCAGTGCCTCATTGAATTCAATCTCAACATCAATGGTCTCACCAAGTCCGAGCGTATCCGGAGCAATGGTTGTACTAATTCCCGTTATCGTTGGATATTCACCATCGATGGTAATGGTACTGTTATTGCCTAAATTCTCTCCCAGGGGAAGCGTGAAGTCTACCTCGTTTCCTGCCACATCCACGAGCTGGTTGGAAGTCGCCACGACAGAGGTCACTGTCAAAGGATTGGCTGTTTCATCTTCAATTACTGTATAGGTATAACTGATATCTTCAAGATCTGAGATAGCAATATCTGGCACGGTAAGAATATTTGGGGTAGATGTATTCAGAGTCACGGACATGGTGCCGCTCTCTAATGTTACCGCCTCGGAAAGGGTGACGGTCACATTGACATCCTGACCCACACTATATGAACCATCATTGGTTGTCGAGGTAATCTCAGTAATGGTTGGTGCAACCTGATCAATTTCAAACTCAATATACGGTAGTGTGGCCGAGGTTATATTCCCTGCGACATCTGTAATTAATGCAGTTATCGAGAAGGTGTTTCCTTCAGCAAATCCGGTCATGCCCTCTATATTTGAGTCATCAACTAGAATCGGTTTAGTAGCATTGGTTGCAAGTATGGTTGAGGCAGCACCTAGAGAGACCAATGTGTTTGAAGCTACTCGTCCTTGAATCTGCAACGTTCCTCCTTGTACGGAGCCATCATTAGGAATATTTACGACTACATTCATCCCATCATTAGATTCATTCCAATATCCAGAAACTATGTTTCCATCAGTGGTGGTGGTAGAAGCTGAAGCCATTGTAAAAGGAAACGGGAGTATTCCGTCTACCTCAAAACCATAGTCGTCATCGAGATTTGTCATCCCTGCCAGAGTCGCAAGATTAGAGACATCATTTCCAGCTGCATCCCGAAGTGAACCCGGACCAAGTAGTGAAATATTATCTATACTTAGGTCAGAGGTTTCATCACCTTCCAATACAGTATAATCCAATGTTGCAGTATGCGAATTGAAAATACTGGTGATATTTAAATCAGTTGTGCTAGAATTGATATCCAGGACAAGGGTCTCTCCTACTGATAGAGTGACTTCCTCACTGAATGTTACGATTAAGCCAATGGTGCCATCCTTGCCGTATGGAGATGCATCACTAGAACCTGGGTCTGGGGTTATACTAACAATTGTGGGAATTACACCATCTACAACAACGTTATGATTATCATCAAGGTTTGACGTAGCAGGAAGTGCATAGGTGACATCATTACCAGCTGCATCACGCAGACTTCCACCCAGCAAACTGGCTGAAGTCACTGTCAGATCATCACTCAAATTGCCTTCCGCAACTGTATAAGTGCCATTTGCAGTGGTACTGTAGTCAAATGCACTGATAACAAAAGTCTCGTTTGATCCTGCATCCATGGCTAGCTCAATCTGCAGGTTATCACCGATTAATTTCACAGGTTCTGCGAACGAAACGATCACATTGATGGCATCGGCTGGAATAAAAGGGCCATTCCCTGAATCAGTGGTAAAACTTTCAATAGTAGGTACCGTCTCATCAATGGATATTTCATTGGTGCTGGCAGACCCAACGGCACTAGTATTACCTGCCTTGTCAGTTACAATGGCTACTACCTTCAAAACTGACTGTTCAGTATAGCCAACCAAGCCTTCCAAAGTAGTAGCTGGAACTGCCAGGGTCATATTTCCTGAAGCGCTGATGGACTGAGCAGTCCACAAGTTCACAGCATCATTTACGTCTGCACTCCAATACCCCTTGAGTTGTACAGTTCCGCCACCACTGGTCAAGCTGGCATCAGCCGGTATGGGGACTACCACATCTAAAAAGGTATTGGTGCTATTCCAATAATCCGTAACGACATTATTAACGCGGGCTACGACAGCTCCAACATCGACAGCAGCTGGAATGTTTCCGTCAACAACTATGGTTCTATCACTATTAATATTTGTTGGAATAGTGATCAGATTGACACTATTACCAGCAGCATCTTGAATGGTGCCTGTAGTGGTGAGAGGAGTTTCCGCAAACAGGGCTGAACTGGCATCACTAGAACCAACAGTATAATCACCTGTGGCGGTGGTTGATGGACCAAAAGTACTGATGGAGGCAGATCCCCCACCATCCAGATTCACAACGAGGTTGGCCCCGGCCAGGGTGACTGCTTCACTAAAGGTGACGGTTACATTGATGACATCATCAATAGCATAATCGCCTGAAATGGTCGTTGAAGAGATACTTAAAATTGTCGGAATGACTCCATCCACTACAACAGTATGATTATCATCAAGATTTGAGCTACCGGGGACGCCATAATTAACATCATTACCGGCAGCATCCCTCAGACTTCCACCCAGCAGACTGGCTGTATTGACAGTCAGATCATCACTCAAGTTGCCCTCAGATACTGTATATGTTCCATTTGCAGTGGTACTGTAATCAAAGGCACTGATAACAAAAGTCTCATTTGAACCTGCATCCATGGCCAATTCAATCTGAAGATTGTCACCGATTAATTTGACGGCTTCTGTAAAAGTAACGATGACATTTATTGCATCAGATGGTATAAAGGGACCGTTGCCTGAATCTGTGGTAAAACTTTGTATGGTAGGTACAGTCTGATCGATGGTGATCTCATTGGCACTAGCACTTCCGACAGAGCTGGTATTTCCTGCTTTATCTGTTACAACAGCCACAATTTTCAGTATGGCACCTTCTGTAAAACCTGCAAAAGCTTCCAGGGTTGCTGCAGGAACCGCCAGGGTCTTGTTTCCAGATGAACTGATGGTTTGAGCAGTCCAAAGATTTTCAGCATCATTTACATCTGCACTCCAGTAACCCTTAAGTTGTACAGTTCCGTCGCCACTTGTTAAGCTAGCATCAGCTGGAATGGGGACAATCACATCTAAAAAGTCATTGGTGTTGTTCCAATAATCTGTAACCACATTACCCACTCGAGCAACGGTAGTTCCCACATTGACAGCAGATGGAATAATTCCGTCTACCACGATGGTTCTATCACCATTAATATTGGTGGGAATTGTGACAAGATTGACGGCATTTCCAGAAGCATCGACGATGGTTCCACCAGTTGTTAAGGGACTTTCGGCCAAAAGGGCAGAGCTGGCATCACCTGACCCAACCGTATAATCAGCTGTGGCTGTAGTAGATAGACTAAAGGTACCGATAGAGGCTGACCCGCCTCCGTCAAGATTGACGACCAGGTCTGCACCAGACAGGACGACCGGTTCACTAAATGTGACGGTGACATTAATAACATCATCAATGGCATAGTCACCAGCCGAGGTCGTGGATGTTATACTTACAATTGTGGGAATGACACCATCCACCTCCACATTATGGTTATCATTTAGATTTGAGCTACCTGGGAGGTCATAGGTGACATCATTTCCTGCAGCATCTCTCAGACTTCCACCCAAAAGGCTGGCACTTTTGACTGCGAGATCATCACTATCATTGCCTTCTTGGACAACGTAAGCGCCAGTGGCAGTGGTGCTGTAATCGAAGGCACTTATAGTAAAGGTCTCATCGGGTGTCCCTGTTTCCAACTCAATCTGAAGATTGTCGCCAATTAATTTGACTGCTTCGGTAAATGTGACAATCACATTGATAGCATCTGTTGGGATAAATGGTCCATTGCCTGAATCGGTGGTAAAACTCTGAATGGTTGGAACCGTCTCATCTATGGTAATCTCGTTGGCACTGGCAGTGCCGACTGTACTGGTATTTCCAGCCTTATCTGTTACTACTGCTACAATTTCTAATACAGCATCCTCAGCATATCCAGGAAAAGCTTCAAGGGTTGCTTCTGGTACAGCGAGAGTCATGTTTCCTGATGAGCTGATGGACTGAGCGGTCCACAGATTCGCTGCATCGTTTACGTTACCAGTCCAATACCCTTTTAATTGCACTGTTGCACCGCCATTGACCAAACTGGCATCAGCCGGAATGGGGACAACCACATCCAAAAAGTCATTGGTACCATTCCAATAATCGGTAACAACATTTTCAACACGGGCTACAACAGTTCCGACATTGACAGCAGCCGGAATATTTCCATCAATAACCAGAGAACTATTGTCAGCAAGGTTTTCACCACCAGGCAAGGCTTCATCCAAACTGTTGCCAGCCCCATCGGATTCGGATAAAGTTCCACCGGTTACATTCACTTCTGAAACTGTCAAGTCTGAGCTAGCATCACCGTCTGCAACTGTATAAGTACCAATGGCTGAGGTTCCGCTAACACTTGAAATTTGTACTGTAGTACCAACATCTAAAACCAGATCAAGGGTACCAGCACTTAAGGTGAGTGACTCATCGAAATTTATAGTTATATCAACTTCTTCACCGATAGCGAGATCACCCGTGGATGGCGAGGATGTAATTGAAGTGATGGTAGGATAGACCCCATCAATAATTATGGCTTTATTGTCTCCTAAATTTGAATTTGAGGGTAATCCATAAGTAGCATCGTTCCCAGCGGCATCACGCAAGGTTCCACCCAAGGAGCTGAGACTCTTGACAGTTAAATCACCACTTGCATTGCCTTCAGCAACGGTATAATCCGCGGAGGCTGTGGAGCTATTGGAGAAGGCAGACACCACAAATGTCTCATCTGTCGCATCTGTCTCCATCTCAATCTGAAGATTGTCGCCAACCAACGTAACTGATTCTGAGAAGGTCAGGTCAATGTCTACTACGTCAGATACCCCATAGGTACCATTCGCAACATCTGACGAAATGTTTGTAACTATAGGGGCTGTTTGATCGATAGTAATTAGGTTAGTACTTTCACTCCCAACCGGACTCACATTGCCAGCCTTATCAGTTACTATGGCTACAACTTTCAATACACCCGTGTCCACAAATCCTCCAAATGCTTCCAGAGTCACTTTTGGAATGGATACTGTCATGTCTCCAGTAGCGCCGATTGATGCTGAAGATCCTAAATTTTGCGCAGTACCCCCATCTGCACCCCAATAGCCCTTTAATTGAACTGAACCGAGTACCAAACTGGCATCGCCAGGGATTGGGACCGTCACGCTTAATGAGGTATTAGAGCTATTCCAGTAATCCGTTGCCACTGGTGCTCCAACAGCAACAACGGTACCCACATTAACTGCTGCAGGAATATTACCATCAACTACTATGGCTTCATTATCATCGAGATTTTGACCTCCTGGTATGGAAAGGTTTGCGTCGTTTCCTGCTGCATCGCGCAATTCACCAGAAGATTTAGTTAAACTATTCACACTCAAGTCAGAGCTCTCATCACCCTCTACAACCGTATATGCAGTAGTGGCTGTCGTACTGCTGGAAAAACTCGAAATGGTTACAGTCTGGTCTGGAGTACCGGTTTCGACAACAACTTGAATATTCCCAGTTGAGCTCACCGATTCAGAGAAGGTTGCAGTGACATTAATACTTTCACCAATGGAATAGTCGCCTGCTGCGGCATCGGAGGTTAGGCTGAGAATTGTGGGGGCCGTCTGATCTACGACGATTGCCGTCGACGTACAGGTAACAGTATCTACGGGTACATTTGAGCCATTTCTAAATTCAACGTACACCTGAAATGTTTCTGCATCTGAAAGTGGATCGATGGTCTCAATATCCGTTGCAGTAAGTGAAAAGCTTAGCTGTTGACCCGTGCTGGCACCACCTTGGGCTGCAACAGATCCGAATTGAATGTAGCCGGCGCCATCAACACTAATGTATGTCTTGAAACTAACAATCCCCACCTCCCAGGATTGTGCTTGAACTGTAGCACCAGTATTTGAAGCATTCCAATAACCTGAGACAACTGGATCACCTGCACCGGTGAATGAATTTGTGGCGAAAGCCGATGAAATAGAAACCAGTGCGAGTATTACTGTTACAAATGATTTATGGAATCGCATAAATGCTCCAATTTTTCCAAATATATTTTGGAAATAGCTATTTTCAGTTTGGCTTAACTTCATAATTCAAACCCCATAGAAAGTCTTAATTCAGCCCACCAGGCGGAGCCAATTAATTCAATATCTGTTATTAGTACACCACGTGTTCCCACGCGAAAAAAAGTATTTTTAGTCGGCCTGAAGCGATATCCAAGTTCAAGCATACTTCCAATTTCCGAGTCCCAGAAACCAAATCCCAGTGCAGCGCTGGATTGGTCACCTATGGCAGAGGCCTGAAGGATGTATGCAAGGCCGGCAAATGTACCACCCTGAGGATACGTATTCTCGAAACTGAAGGAAGAAACTTCAAACAAAAAATAGAGTGGAATGCTTTCCACGTAAACTTCGTAGGGCAACTTTACGGCCATGCCAGCATCAATATATGAGTACCAGGATTCCAGTTGACCAGCAACAGCGTAGGGTGAAGCCATGTTGAATGACAGGTAAGCACCGTTCAATCTGCTATTTGCAAACATCCCTGGTGCAGGTCCTCTTACCTCATTGCGATTTCTGGCTTTTTCGACTTCTACTGGAATTTCATCAGTCACTATTTCAGTTGTATCTTCACTTCCATACAATTCTTTAACCAGAGCTTCATAATCATAGTCAGTATTTCCAGAACCATCTTGGCCGTCACCAAAAACCATTGATGTATCCTGTGCCCCGTCTCCACTTTGGTCAGATGTATCCTGAGCCAAAACGGGAGTCGCTACTATCATCAGGATGCCAAGCGCTAGGAGGGTCCATATTTTCAGGTATTTCAACATGATCAGTTTTTCTTGCTCAGTACCTGGATTACCAAAATTTTATACCAGTGGTGAACCTGGGTTCCAACCACCAACTAGATCCGATGGGATCAATGTTATAAGCCCAATTCCAGCGATATCCTGCTGAGAAAAATAATGAATGGAATTGGTATGAATATCCAAGCCCGGCCATAGCTCCAAAGGTGGGTGTATACATGCCGAGACCCAGCTCAAGTTCAGCACCATAAATTTCAACTCTGGCCAGGGGCATAATTGAAAACCCTTTGAACTGGCCACCTACAGGAAATGAATTGACAAAATTAAAACTGGAAATATCCACTGAGAAGGAAAGTTCAACTGGCTCAAATGTGAAGTGCCAGGGTAATTCTGTCGTCAACGAAACATCCATATATGAGAACCAGGTATTTAATTCGTCTGGGACAACCTGTGGTGAATAAAAGGATAGGGTGAAGCCTGTGCCCTCTAAAAAAGTCCCCTTTACATACTTACCAAGCTCCAAGGGGTGATCTGGAACCTCTTCTAAAATATCACCATCGGCTGTTCGAGTAATGAGACTCTCATAATCCTCATCAGTATTCATACCCCACTCATCCACTTCCGCTGAGTCTGATTCAGCTTCCACTTCAGTTTCTTCCTCTTCCCCGAAATCTCCAAAAAAGTCGTCTTCCCCACTAGCATCAGTTTCAGTGCTTGGCTCTTCATCAGTTTCAAAGGAGAAGTCATCTCCACCAAGATCAAATTCATCACCAAATAAGAGGCTATCACCTTCGGAATCACCAAATAGATCTTCTTCCTGTGCATAGAGATTCGGTGACAAGGCGGATAGAACCAGCAGTCCCACCGTGATCATCATAAACCTTGAACCCTGACATCTAAAATTGCTGAAATACAAAAGCATAATACTCTGTACCCTTTAATTGGCCTGTAGACCATTTTTTATTAATCATGAAATTTATGATAACTCATGTTTGAAACAAGTCTTTACGTGCAGGTGTGATCTAGGAAACACCTTGTCTATCAAGCGCTAATCTTGGATTGCTTCAAGGAGAAATTAGGGAATGAACCTTGCGATCATTTGATAATCATTCAATGGTCTTGATATTTAACTTTTGTGAATGGATAGTACGTAAATATATTGCCAGCCGCTTGAGAAATCAGGCACTTGATAATTGGAGAGGTGGCCGAGTGGCGTAAGGCGCACGCTTGGAAAGCGTGTGTGCGGCAACGTACCGTGAGTTCGAATCTCACTCTCTC